>JAEFAK010000132.1 GCA_016287555.1 Oscillospiraceae bacterium | reverse complement strand
TCCGGGCTCGCATCCGGCTCCGGCGCCGCTTCGGGCGTCTGCTCCGGCGCGGTCTCGGGCGTCGCCGCGGCGCCGGGCGTATCGTTCACGCCCGGCGTCACGACGACGGGCTCGCTCTCTTTCGGCGCGCCGCCGCAGGCGGACAGCGCGAGCGCAAATACAAGGCACAATGCGAGCAGAAGGGCGGGCAGTTTTCTCTTTTTCATCATGCGCATCCTCCAGAAACAGGAATGCCGTCCGGGTCCCGGACGGCATTCAGTATAGCACAGGCAGGGGAAAAAGGGAAGAAAAAGGGGAAACGCGCGGCGCTTTTACCCGGCCAGCCGCGCCTCGACGCGGTCGAAGAGGTCGGAGCCCTCCACGCGCTTGAAGGTCATCTCCTCGCTCCACTCCCAGACGGAGGCGCTGGCGGCGCTCTTGACGCCGATCGAATAGCAAAGCGTGTCCTCGTCGGGCATGCGCAGGCGCAGCACCTGCAGGACCGCGTTTTTGCTGTTGTCAAAGACGTACGAGAAGCTGTCCGCGAGGGCGCCCGCCTCGTCCAGCGCGGCCGTCTGGCGGCGCAGCAGATGCCTTGTGAGCTCGCCGTCGGAGAGCGCGAAGCTGTAAACGCTCAGCCCGAGCTCGGAGCCGCCGTCCGTTTTGAGGCTGTACGCGCCGACCATGAGCCCGCCGGAAAACCGGATGCAGTTCTCGCCGTCCTCGGGGTCGATGCACTTCGCCCAGACGCCGCGCAGATCCGCCTCCGTGACGTGCTCCGGATCGAAGACCCGGCGCGTTTTGCCGAGCGCGTCGAGCAGCGTCGCGGAGCCGCCCTTGCACGGGAGATCCAGCGCGCGGTCGGAGAGGAGCACGGCGTCGCCGCGGGTGAAGACCGCCGAGCTCCCGCCGTAGCGCCCGTCCGTGAGGCCGATGCGGTCGCTCAGCTCCCACGCCGCGTCCCAGCGGAAGTCCGCGCCGCCGTAGCCGAGGGCGCGCAGGAGGAAGGAGATATATTCCGTCGCGGCGGCGGGCCTATCAGCGCCGAAGGCGTGCTCGCCGACGCCGTAGGTCAGGCCGCTCGCGTAGGCGTAGCCGACGTAGGGCTTCGCCCAGTCCGCGAGATCCGTGAAGGGCGTCGTCCAGCTTCCGGCCAGAGCCTCCGCCTCTTTGCCGAGGAGCCGGACGAGCATGGCGACGGCCTCGCTGCGGCTGGGCGCACGGTCCAGCGCGACATCCGGCGCGCCGCCGGGCAGCGTGCCCGAGCCCTTGAACAGGCCGAGCCCGAACAGCGCCCACGCCGCGTCGGACGCCTCGTCGCTCGCGGCGGAGACCGCGGGCACGAGGGCGAGCGCGAGGACGAGGATCAGAAGTAGAGATATCGCTTTTTTCATCGTGTCATCCCTCCGGAGAAATGGGCATGCGCCGAGAATCTGTTCTGTAAATCACTATTATAGCACGAAAAGGGACGTCTGGCAATTCCCGCGTCCGCAGGCCTTTCCCCGGATAAAAAAACGGGAGCGGGCAAATGCCCGCTCCCGCCGTGTGTTAGTGAAATCTACTTTATTTCGCCTGCTCCTCGAGATGCTCGAACTTGGCCCTGGCATTCTCTTCGGCCTTCTCGAACAGCACCTCGGCGCGCTCCGGGAAGGAGAGCGTCAGCGAGCTGTAGCGCACCTCGTTCATGATGAAGTCGCGGTAGCTGGCGGTGGGGGCCTTGCAGTCGAGCGTCAGCGGGTTCTTGCCCGCGTCGGCGTTGCGCGGGTCGAAGCGGAAGATGTTCCAGTAGCCCGCCTCGACGGCGTCCTTCTCGATGGTGATGGACTTGCCCATGCCCTTCTTGTTGCCGTGGTTGATGCAGGGCGCGTAGCAGATGATGAGGGAGGGGCCGTCGTAGGCCTCGGCCTCGGTGAAGGCCTTGATCGCCTGCTGGTAGTTCGCGCCGAGCGCGCACTGGGCGACGTAGACGTAGCCGTAGCTCATGGCGATCTGGGCGAGGTCCTTCTTCTTGACGCTCTTGCCCGCGGCGGCGAACTGCGCCACGGCGCCGATGTTCGTGGCCTTGGAGGCCTGTCCGCCGGTGTTGGAGTAGACCTCGGTGTCGAACACGAGCACGTTGATGTTCTCGCCGCTGGCGAGGACGTGGTCGAGTCCGCCGTAGCCGATGTCGTAGGCCCAGCCGTCGCCGCCGAAGACCCAGAAGCTGGGCTTGGCGAGCACGTCGGCGTTGGCGAGGATGTCGCGCACGATGCCGCAGGCCTCGCAGGGGCACTTTTTGCCGTTGTCGAGCCACGCCTTCTCAAAGGGCGTGCCGGTGAAGTCGCGCGCGTCGAGCGTCTTGCAGAGGGCAAGGAGGGCGTCGGCGGCCTTCTTGCTCTCCGCCGGATCGTCCATCGCGCCGATCCACGCCTTGCCGAGCGCGACGAGGTCCTCGTCCGCGTAGGGCAGCTCGGCCAGACGCTCGAGCTTCTCCTTCAGGGCCTTGCGGCGCTGCTTCACGCCGTGGAGCATGCCCAGACCGAACTCGGCGTTGTCCTCAAAGAGGCTGTTCGACCACGCGGGGCCCTTGCCCTCCTTGTTGACGGTGTAGGGCACGCTCGGCGCGCTGCCGCCCCAGATGGAGGAGCAGCCCGTGGCGTTGGCGATATACATGCGCTCGCCGAAGAGCTGGGTGGCGAGCTTGGCGTACGGCGTCTCGCCGCAGCCCGCGCAGGCGCCGGAGAACTCCAGCAGCGGCTGCTTGAACTGGCTGCCCTTGACGGTGGTCTCCGCGAAGGGGACCTCCTTCTTCGTAACCTTGTCGAAGGCGTAGTCGAACACGGCCTGCTGCGGCATCTGCTCTTCGATGGGCTTCATGACGAGGGCCTTCTCCTTGGCCGGGCAGACGTTGGCGCAGCTGCCGCAGCCGGTGCAGTCGAGCACGCTCACGCCCACCATGAAGCGGAAGGCCTCGCAGCCCTTGCCGAGCATCTTGACGCTCTTCGTGCCCTCGGGGGCGGCGGCGGCCTCGGCCTCGTCCATCACGAAGGGGCGGACGACCGCGTGCGGGCAGACGTAGGAGCACTGGTTGCACTGGATGCAGTTCTCGGGGATCCAGCAGGGCACGTCCACGGCGATGCCGCGCTTCTCGCAGGCGGAGGTGCCGGCGGGCAGCGTGCCGTTGGCGGTGTCGAGGAAGGTGGAAACGGGCAGCTCGTCGCCGCGCATGGCGTTGACGGGCTCCAGGACCTCGTTGGCGTACTTGACGAGGTCGGCGCGGTCGGACACGTGCTTCGTGGTCTCGTAGCCGCCCTCGGCCTGCGCCCAGTCGGCGGGGATCTCGATGGCGACGGGATTGAGGCCCGCGTCGATGGCCGCGATGTTCATGTTCACGATGTTCTCGCCCTTGCGGCCGTAGGTCGTGCGCACGGCGTCCTTCATATACCGCACGGCGTCGTCGATGGGCAGGATGTTCGCCAGCTTGAAGAAGGCGGCCTGCAGGATGGCGTTGGTCTTGTTGCCGAGGCCGATCTCGCGCGCGATGCGGATGGCGTCGATGGTGTAGACCTTCACGCCGTTTTTGGCGATGTAGGCCTTCGCCTCGCCGGGCAGCGCCTCGCCGAGCGTTTCGGCGGTGTCGTAGGGGCAGTTGATGAGGAACACGCCGCCGGGCTTGACGTCCTGCACCATCTTGAACTTGTGGATATAGCTCGGGTTGTGGCAGGCGACGAAGTCGGCCTTGGTGATATAATAGGTGCTCTTGATCGGGCTGTCGCCGAAGCGCAGATGGCTGATCGTCACGCCGCCGGACTTCTTGGAGTCGTACTGGAAGTAGGCCTGCACGTTCTTGTCCGTGTGGTCGCCGATGATCTTGATGGAGTTCTTGTTCGCGCCGACGGTGCCGTCCGAGCCGAGGCCCCAGAACTTGCAGGCGACGATGCCCTTCGCGCTGGTGTCGGGCTCGCGCGTTATGGGCAGCGAGAGGCCGGTCACGTCGTCGACGATGCCTATGGTGAAGCCGTCGACGGGCGAAGCCGCGGCCGCGTTTTCAAAAGCGGAGATGACCGCGCCGGGTGTCGTGTCCTTGCTGCCGAGGCCGTAGCGCCCGCCCACGACGGGGACGGAGGCGAACTTCGAGCCCGCGAGGGCGTTGACGACGTCCTGGCACAGCGGCTCATGGATGGCGCCGGGCTCCTTGGTCCTGTCGAGGACGACGATGCGCTTGACCGTCTCGGGGATGCAGGCGAGGAAGCGGTCGACGGCGAAGGGCCTGTAGAGGTGGACCTTGACGAGGCCGGTCTTCATGCCGTTGGCGTTGAGATAGTCGACGCATTCCTCGGCCGTGTTGCAGACAGAGCCCATGGCGACCATGACGTACTCCGCGTCGGGCGCGCCGTAGTAGTTGAAAAGGCCGTAGTCCGTGCCGAGGCGGCGGTTTATCTCGTTCATATACTTTTCCACGACGGCGGGCAGCGCCGCATAGGTCGAGTTGGAGGCCTCGCGCGCCTGGAAGAAGATATCGGGGTTCTGCGCCGAGCCGCGCAGGACGGGGTGAGCGGGCAGGTTCGCGCGGGCCCTGAACGCCTCGAGCGAGGGCTTATCCAGCATCTCGGCGAGATCGTCGTAGTCCCAGACGGCGACCTTCTGCATCTCGTGGGAGGTGCGGAAGCCGTCGAAGAAGTGCAGGAACGGGACGCGCCCCTCTATGGTCGCCAGATGGGCGACGGCAGCGAGGTCCATGACCTCCTGCGGGTTATTCGAGGCCAGCTCGGCGAAGCCCGTGGCGCGGCAGCTCATGACGTCGCCGTGGTCGCCGAAGATGCTCAGCGCGTGCGTCGCGACGGTGCGGGCCGAGCAGTGGATGACGCCGGGGAGCATCTCGCCGGCTATCTTATACATATTGGGGATCATCAGGAGAAGGCCCTGTGAGGCCGTGAAGGTCGTCGTGAGCGCGCCGGAGACTATCGAGCCGTGAACGGCGCCGGCCGCGCCGCCCTCGGACTGCATCTCGACGACGCTGACGGTCTGGCCGAATATATTCTTGCGGCCCTCGGCCGACCACTGGTCGACCAGCTCGGCCATGACGGATGACGGCGTGATGGGATATATCGCGGCAACCTCGGTAAAGGCGTAGGCAACATGCGCGGCGGCCGTGTTGCCGTCCATCGTTTTCATTTTTCTTGCCATTTTATACTCTCCTCCAATGACGGGTATTTCATATGGTCATTATGAAGATTTTAGCATAGTAAAAGGTAAAAGTAAACCCGAATTTTGCCGCCCGCGCGCGCAGACGGCAAAATTCGGGACAATGCCGGGTATCCGGGGCCGAAAGCCCTCGATTTTCGTCGATTTGGTTTATCCGACGACGTATGCGTCGGCAAAGCCGGCGTTCCTGATCCGCTCGGCATAGCGCTCGGCGCGCTGCC
>JAEFAK010000131.1 GCA_016287555.1 Oscillospiraceae bacterium | reverse complement strand
GAACACAAGAACGCCGCGTCCGGCGACAAATGGACCCTTTTCCACGTCGTCCTCGCGGCCGTCATGAAAACGATGCAGCTGCGGCCGCATCTGAACAGATTCATTCAGGGCAAACGCCTTTACCAGCGCAACGAGTTCACCGCCGCCTTCGTCGTCAAGAAGACCTTCGACGACGAATCGCACGAGGCGCTGGCCTACCTCAGGTTTTATCCCGAGGACACGATAGACGACGTCCACGCGCGCCTTATGAAGGAGATAACGACCCGCCGCGGCGAGGAGCTCGACAATTCGACCTCGGCCATGGACATGATGATGCGCATGCCGCGCTTCCTCTGCTCGTTCCTGATGGCGCTGTTCCGCAAGCTGGACTATTACGGGAAGGTGCCCAAGTCCCTCGTCGCGAGCGACCCCTACTACGCGAGCGCGATGTTCTCCAACCTCGGCTCGATAAAGCTCCGCTCCGGCTACCACCACCTGACCAACTGGGGCACGAACTCCCTCTTCGTCATAATAGGCGAGAAGAAGACCGTCCCGATCTTCGCGCCGGACGGTAGCTTCGAGATGAAGGAGGTCGTCGATATCGGCCTCACGGTCGACGAGCGCATTGCCGACGGCTATTATTACGCGAAGTCCGTCGCGCTCGTCAAAAAGCTTTTGAGCGATCCGACGCTGCTTGAGCAGCCGGCTTGTCAGGAGGTAGAGATATGACAGAGACCAAGACCCCTTGGCTGAAAAACTACGGCGACGTTCCCTTCCACCTTGAGTACAATCAGGGCTCAATGTTCGACGCCGTCAGGCAGGCAGCCGCGAAATACCCCGACAATATAGCCTATGACTTCATGGGCAAGTCCACGACCTACAGGAAATTCGTCGCGCAGGTCGAGCTTTGCGCCCGCGCGCTCAAGTCCATAGGCGTGCGCGAGGGAGACCGCATCACGATAGCCATGCCCAACTGCCCGCAGGCCGTCCAGATGTTCTATGCGATAAACCTCGTCGGCGCCATCGCGAACATGGTCCACCCGCTCTCGAGCGAGAACGAGATCGAATTCTTCATAAAGGAATCCCAGAGCCTTTACGTCATCACGCTCGACCAGTTCTACGGGAAGTTCGAGGCCATCCGCAAGAACGTCAACGTCGCCAACATCATCATCGCCAGTATCCGCGACGCCCTCTCGACCCCGGTCAAGGCGGGCTACATGCTCGTCGAGGGCCGCAAGATAGCGCCCATCCCCAAGGACGCGCCCGTCATCCGCTGGAAGGAATTTCTCCGCCGCGGCAGCACATACCACTGGACCTACGAGGTCGAGAAGAAGGGCGGGGATCCCGCCGTCATCCTCTACTCGGGCGGCACGACGGGCACGACGAAGGGCATCCTGCTCACCAACCTCAATTTCAACGCTCTCTCCGTGCAGATAGTCACGACCAACCCGATGTTCCGCCCCGGCGACAAGATGCTCGCCGTCATGCCCATATTCCACGGCTTCGGCCTCGGCGTCTGCATCCATTCGATGCTCGCCACCGGCGGCCGCTGCATCCTCGTCCCGCGCTTTACCGCGACGAGCTACGCCAAGCTCATCGTCAAATACCGCTGCAACTTCATCGCCGGCGTACCGACGCTCTATGAGGCGCTGCTGCGCCTGCCGAGCATGGACAAGGCCGACCTTTCCTGCCTCAAGGGTGTTTTCTCCGGCGGCGACTCGCTCTCCGTGGAGCTCAAAAAGCGCTTTGACAAGTTCCTCTACGATCACCACGCGACCATCCAGGTCCGCGAGGGCTACGGCACGACAGAGTGCGTCACCGCGAGCTGCCTGACCCCGACCCACGTCCAGAAGGAGGGCAGCATAGGCCAGCCCTTCCCTGACACGTACTATAAGATAGTCAAGGTCGGCACGACGGAGGAGCAGCCCTACGGCGAGGAGGGCGAGATCTGCATCTCCGGCCCGACGGTCATGGTCGAGTACATCAACCACCCCGAGGAGACCGCGAACACCCTGAAGGTCCACGACGACGGGCGCACGTGGCTGCACACGGGCGACCTCGGCATCATGGACGACGAGGGCTTCATCTACTTCCGCCAGCGCATCAAGCGCATGATAGTCACCAGCGGGTACAACGTCTATCCCTCGCAGCTTGAGAACATACTCGACGCGCACGAATTCGTGCACATGAGCTGCGTCATCGGCGTCCCCGATCCATACAAGATGCAGAAGGTCAAGGCCTTCGTCATGCTCAAGCCCGGCTACTCCCCCAGCGAGGAGACGAAGCAGACGCTCCTCGCCTACTGCCGCAAGAACATCGCCAAATACGCGATGCCCTACGACATCGAGTTCCGCGAAAAGCTCCCGACGACGCTCGTCGGCAAGGTCGCGTACCGCGAGCTCGAGGCCGAGGAGGAGGCCAAGCTCAAGGCCGGAGCGCAGGACTGAAAAACTCAATAAGAAAAGCCGGCAGGAACGCTTGTTCCTGCCGGCTTTGATATTGCGGAGCTTACGGCTTGAGCTGGAGATATTTCCTGATATTGAACTTTCCGCAGGGGCGGGCATAGGCGCCGAAGCTCCTGTAATGCACGCCGTCTTTGCGGCCGACACCGTAGAAGAAGCCGCAGTCGTGCATCGTCCTCGTATTGAAGACGAGCACGCCGAGACTGCCGCCGCAGCCCTCCTCGACCCAACTGAACATATAGGTGTCGTCCCTGAGCTTGCCGTAGAGGCACACAGAGCTCCACATCATGCCGCCGTCCCCGTTGGGGAGGAAGATCGTCCAGGAATAGGAGTTCGGGCTGGAGTATACGTGGATGGAGCTCATGGTGTCGCTGTAGTTCCATGCGAAGGACTTTCCGACGAGCTCGTCCGTCGGATGATGGCGGACGTACTTGGGCGGATTGTGGCCCTCGCCCTCGATGACGCCGAATATCATCTTCTCGTTGACCTCGTTGCCGGCGAACTCATTGCCGAAGTCGGCGCGCAGGCAGGTCGTCAGGTCGTTGGAGAAATCGAGCGCGATGGAGTTGGAGGACGCGGGGACCTCCCACTGGCACAGATGGCCGAACAGGGCCATGTTCTCCGCGACCTCGAAACACTCGTAGGGCTCCTCATGCCACTCGGCCTCGCCCTCGGCGCGGACCTTCAGGCGCCTGCCGTCGATGAACTCATACTCCCAGCAGGGGCCCTCGTCGTATCTGACGGTCAGCTTTTTGCCCGCGAGCATATCCGAAAGCGGAAGCTTCTTGGAGCCCTCGCTGTTCGAGCCGCCCATGATGGACGCCTTCGCGCCGAAGGGCTCGGTATGCTCCTTCGCCGCCTTGACGACCTCCTCCTCGCTCATGGGCGGGAAGAGGGACATCGGGCGGTATACGGGGCGGAAGCCCTTGTACTTGCCGTCGTTGGAAACGAGAGAGCCGGCGCGGACTATCTTCTCGCCGTAGTCGTTGAAGGGAGCGAAGGAGGCCGTCTGACCGGTTATCTTGCCCTCGGCCTCGAACATCTCGAAATGGAATACGTCCTCCTCGTCGAAGCCGAGGCGCAGGCCGACGGACCTGACGTTGAACATATCGACGAGCTTGAGCGTCATCATGCCGGAAAACTCGGCCTCGACCTTGGCCGTCAGCAGCATATCCTCGCTGATCTTGATATAGTCGGTCGGGGCGCAGTAGGTCATGCCCTGATACTTTCCGTAGAGCAGGACGGTCGAGGAATACATGACGGAGGGATAAAACTCCAGCCACTCCTTGCCGGCGTCGTCCTTCCAGAAGAAGCCCTTCCCCTCGAAGCGGTTGGTCAGCGTATGGAGCTTTTCAGGAGCGCCCTTGCCCTCGTCGACATAGCCGAAGTAATACTCGCGGAGGACCTCGCGGGCCATCTTCACCTCGCCGGCGAAGAACGTGTCATAGACGGTCGCGCGGCCGGTCCTGTTGTCGAGCGCGACGGCGAAGACGCGCAGCGTCCCGGGAAGATTGAACACGAAGAGCGTCACGCCGCAGAGAGTCTTGGCGGCGTAGGCGCAGCGGACGGCTGGCGCGCCGTTCTCGCTGACGGAGAGCTCTTTGTCATCGAAGAACTCGAGATCGAGCGCGCAGTCGGAGGTCGTCGCTATCCTGAGCTTCTTTCCGGCCAGGCAGCCGCACAGCGGCGTTTTGGAGACGGGAGCCTTCGCGGCGGCAAGCGCAGCGCCTATCTGCTCGGGGGTGAGGTCGGTATATTCGATTCGATGCATGGCGTATCTCCTTTTCCGGGGGCCTCGGCCCCCTCATTTTTTATTTATTGTATTTTACCATATCGCGCCGCCGAAATAAAGCGGCTAACCGTTGTTTTTATTTTTCCCGCCTGCCGGGGCAAAGAAAAAGCCCCGCGGGAGGACTTCCCGCGGGGTCTTTATCGCTGCGTTTACTCTTTTCCTGCCTCGGGCGCTTCCTTGCTCATCTTTTTCTTGCACTTGTTCATGATGAGCTGGAGGACGATGGTTATGGCGGCGGTGACTGCGCCCATGACGAAGGTCGTATAGTAGGTACCGGTGGCCTTTACGAGAGCGTTGGACACGGCGTTGAAGATGATGGAGCTCAGGCCCAGGCTCAGCATGGCCACGCCGTAGTTGGTGCCCGTATACTTGGCGCCGAAGAAATCGGTGGTGGTGGCGGGGTTGATGGCGCTGGGGCCGCCGAAGGCAAAGGCCGTTATAAGCACGACAACGATGTAGACGCCGTTGCCCACGAACATGAGCAGCAGCGCGCAGACGATGGTGATGCAGCAGAGCAGGACGTTCGTCTCCACCCGGCCCAGCTTATCCGACAGGGCGGACATGCTGAAGCGGCCGGCGGCGTTGAACGCGCCGGTGAGGGCCACGCAGGTGGTCGCCAGGGCGGTGCTGAGTCCCCGCTCCTCACCGAGAGGTCTGATGATGGGGTTGAGCATATTCCAGGTGGCGTTATAGAAGAAGATGGTCAGCAGGATGCACCAGAAGGGCACGGTACGGATCGCTTCCTTAAGGGGCACTTCCCGCGTGTTCACGATGGCGTTCTTCTTCGGGGCCGGCTTCGGGAGGGCGGCCAGATATTCCTCCGAGGGAAGCCGGATGAAGCAGCAGGCGATCAGGCCGACGACCAGGAACACCAGGGACAGCGTCCGCAGGGTGGCGCTGACGGTCATGCTCTTGAGCATGGAGCCGATGATGGGGCTGAAAGCCACGGTGCCGAGGCCGAAGGCCGCGGTGGCGATGCCGGTGGCAAAGCCGCGCTTGTGGGGGAACCACTTCTGCACGCAGGACAAAAGCGCGCCGTATGCTACGCCGACGCCGATGCCGCCGACGACGGAATATGTCAGGTAGAACAGCCAGATGGAGCTGCCCGGCTTTACGCAGGAGGCGAGGATGACGCCCACGCCTAAGATGATCACGCCCAGGAAGCTGATCTTTTTCGGGCCGAATCTGTCAT
>JAEFAK010000130.1 GCA_016287555.1 Oscillospiraceae bacterium | reverse complement strand
GGATTTGAACCACACGACCTCCGGGTTATGAGCCCGACGAGCTACCGAACTGCTCTACCCCGCGATATGGAAGGTTGCGTTTTGCCGCGCCCTGTAGTAAAATGCATTCTAACACGATACTATGTGCGTGTCAAGGCTTTTTTTGGAGGCGCCGACATGGAAATTCGACCCGCCGCGCTCATAACGGGCGGCGCGGGCGGCATAGGCTCCGCGATCGCGCGGGCGCGCGCCGCCGAGGGCTATCTGCCCGAGATATGCTATCTGACCTCAGCCGGGGCCGCGAAGGCGCTCGCGGACGAGCTGGGAGGCTTCGCCGTGCGCTGCGACGTGACGGATCCCGCGTCCGTCAGGGCCATGTTCGCCGAGCTGGAGGCGGGCCCCGGTCTGCCGGAGGTCCTCGTCAACAACGCTGGCCGCGCCTGGCGCGGGCTGCTGCAGGATATGACCGACGCGGAGTGGCGCAGCGTGACGGCCATCGCGCTCGACGGCGCGTTTTTCTGCTGCCGCGAGGCGCTGCCCTCGATGATACGCGCGCGCCGCGGCTCGGTGATCAACGTCTCCTCCGTCTGGGGCGAGGTCGGCGGCTCGTGCGAAGCGGCCTATTCCGCCGCGAAGGCGGGGCTCATCGGCCTGACGACGGCGCTGGCCAAGGAGGTCGGCCCCTCGGGCGTGCGGGTAAACTGCGTCGCGCCCGGCTGCATCGAGACGGCGATGCTCGCGGAGTTTTCCGCCGAGGACAGGCGGGCGATGGCCGAGGATACGCCGCTCGGCCGCATCGGGACGCCGGAGGACGTCGCGCAGGCGGTCGCGTTCCTCGCCTCGGAGCGCGCCTCGTTCATAACGGGGCAGGTATTAAGCGTCGGCGGCGGCTTCGGGAAGTAGGACGAGCCTTTCTCCCTCGACCCTGACGCGGATGAAGCCGCAGTTGGGGAGCTGCCAGTCGTAATATCCGCGCCGCGGCTCGCCGCGCGCGGCCATGATGGCCATAATGGTCCCGCCGTGGGCAACGACCGCGGCGGGGCTTTTTTTGTTCGTATCGAGGATGAAGTCCAGTCCGCGCAGGGCGCGCGCCTCGGCCTCCCCACGCGACTCGCCGCCGGGGAAGGGGAGCGTCCCGCCGCTCTCGAGCCAGCGGACGTACTCCGGGACCTCGCGCAGGTCCTCGTAGCTCTTGTTTTCAAAGAGGCCGAAGTCCGTCTCGCGCAGGTCGGGGACGACGATCTGCTCGGCGCCGGGGAAGCATATCTCCGCCGTCTCGCGGCAGCGGAGCAGGGGACTTACGAAAACGAGCTCCGCCCTCGGAGCGCGCACGGCCTGCGCCGCGGCGCGGCCCTCCGGGGAGAGGGGCTCGTCTGTCGTTCCTATATAGCGGCGCAGGAGGTTGCCCGCCGTCGCCGCGTGGCGCATGAGTATGAGCTCCATCAGACGACCTCCGCGATATGCAGCGCGATGACCGCCGCGAGGACACTGAGCAGCTCGCAGACCTGCGTGAACCAGCCCGCGAGGTCGCCCGTCGTCCCGCCGAACTGCGTATAGGCTGTGACCGCGTAGGCCGCGAAGGCTACCCCCGCGCCTATGACGGCGGCGAGGCCGGCTATGGGTGAGAGCCATATCATCGCAGCGCAGGCGGCGGCGATCCAGACGACGGAGACGATGCGGCCCGCAGTTTTCTGCGCGGCGTCGGTGAACGTCGCGAGAAGGCCGGAGCCCCTCGCGTTTTTGAAGCACATCGCCGCCAGCGCAGAGAGCGCGCGGGAGAGAACGGGCGTTATCGCGAGGGCGACGACCGTCCTCGCCTCGCCGTAAAAGGCGCACCACGCCGCGAAGAAGAGGATCATGTAGCAGACGACAGTGATTATCGCGAAGGCGCCGGTATGCGAATCCTTGAGTATCTCGAGCTTGCGCTCGCGCGGCTGGCGCGAGCCGAGCGCGTCCGAGACGTCGGCGAAGCCGTCGAGATGCACGGCGCCCGAGACGGCGACGGGGATGAGCAGCATGCCCGCCGCGCGAAGTATCGCGCCGAGCTTGAGGAGCCCCGCGAGGGACCACCACACGCACATGAGCGCGCCTATGACCGCGCCGACGAGCGGGAAGAAGCAGAGCGCCAGCGACATGGCCTTCTTTTCCCATTTTACGCGCGGGGCGGGAATGCGGGAATACATCGTAAACGCTATCGCGAGCGAGCGCAGGACGTTCATCTTATCCCTCCGTTTCAGGTCGTGAAGGGGGTATAGGCCTCGACGTTTATATCCTCGAAGGTGCTCATGCCGTTGTAGACGGCGAGCGCCGCATCGATGAGAGGCATGAGGCAGACTGCGCCCGTCCCCTCGCCGAG
Organism: Oscillospiraceae bacterium; assembly: GCA_016287555.1. Taxonomy (GTDB): domain Bacteria; phylum Bacillota; class Clostridia; order Oscillospirales; family Oscillospiraceae; genus RGIG7949. Next base: position 3,101 of record JAEFAK010000130.1, on the reverse strand, counting down.
GCAGAGATGCGCGTGGATGGGGGCCTCCAGGCCGAGCGAGTCGATGAGGAGCATGCCCGCGGGCTCGGAGGAGACGTGGCTGGCGAGCATATAGCCCGCGGCCTCCGGGGCGATGCGCATCGCGCACAGCGCCGCGACGGAGGATATGAACCCGTCTATAATTACGGGCACGTGGTATTTGGCGCCGCCGAGGAAGACCCCGGCGAGGCCGGCTATGTCCAACCCGCCGACCTTCGAGAGCACGTCGACCGCGTCGCCGGGATTGGGGGAGTTTATCTCTATCGCGCGCTTTATGGCCGCGACCTTGCGCTTTAGCCCCTCGCCGGAGAGGCCCGCTCCGCGCCCCGTCATCTCGGCCGGATCGCGCCCGAGGAGGACCGAGGCGACGGCGCTGGAGGAGGTCGTATTGCCTATGCCCATCTCGCCGGTGGCTATGAGGCCGTAGCCCTTCGCGGCGAGCTCGCCGACGATCTCCATGCCGACGGCTATGGCCTTTTCGCACTCGGCGCGGCTCATGGCGGGCTCGACCGCCATGTTCGCCGTCCCGCGGCGGATATTTTTCTGAATGATGCGCTCCCCGGAGACGGGGCGCGCGACGCCTATATCGACGGGGAAGACCTCCGCGCCGAAGGCGCGCGACATCTGGCATACGCTCGTATCGCCGGAGGACATGTTCTCCGTGACGATAGCCGTGACCTCCTGCCCCGTCTGCGTGACGCCCTCGGCGACGACGCCGTTGTCCGCGCACATGACGACGACGGCGCGCTTGCCCGTCGCGACCTTCGCCGTGCCGCGGGCGGCGGCCATGCGGCAGACGGTCTGCTCGAGCAGGCCGAGGCTGCCGAGCGGCTTTGCTATGGCGTCCCACCTCTTCTGCGCGGCCTCATAGGCCTCGCGCGAGGCGGGGGAGATGCGTATATCCATGGTCTTTTCCTCCGAAAGTTTATCCTTTTAACTATTATACACTACCACGCGGCGGGCGCAAATGCAAATCCCGGGAAGGTCAGTTTTTGCGGCAGACGTACAGAAGGTGGTTCGTGCAGCCGAGCAGCTCGCGCTTTTCCGCGATCTGCAGATACCACGCGGCAAATGCGTCGAAGTCCGCGTCCGGAATGCTGAAATCCGGGCGCTTTTCTATGGGCTCGAGCAGGCCGTCGACCCCCGCCGTCGTTATCCATTCGACGGGCCTGTCCTCAAAAAGGCGCTCGAATTCGACGACGTCGTACCCCGTGAAGAGCTGCTCCTTGAAATGCCTCGTCTTTCCGTCCTCCGTGAAGTTCTCCTTCTGCCCGAAGGCCCAGTTGCCGTATAAATAATTGGCGTACATGATCGCGTAGACGGAAATGAAGGCGAAAAGGAGCGCGCCGCCCGGTTTCGTGACTCGGATAGCCTCGTCGACGGCGCGGCCTACCTCCTCCGGATCGTAGAGGTGATACATGGGCCCGAAAACGAGGGTCGCGTCGAACTCGCCGTCGGGAAGCATGTTCAGGTCCGTCGCATCGCCGCGGTACGCCCGGAGATTATCAAGCCCGCGGGCGTTGGCTCTGAGCTGCGCGAGGTTGCTCTCCACAAGCTCCACGGCGGTCACGTCCATGCCCTCCCTTGCGAGCGCGACGGAGTACCTCCCCGTCCCCGCGCCGATCTCCAGCACCTTCGAGCCCCTGCCTGCAAAGCGGCGGATATAGCTCATCGTCGTGCGGAATTCGAGCTGGCCGTGCCGGGTCTTTTCGAGCCGCCCGTCCTCGTCCGTCTGCCCGTAAAAGCCGCTCACTATCTCTTCGCGCGAGAGCGCGGCAAACTTTTTCGACTCTTCTTCAAAATCGAACGCCATTTTTCTTCCTCATTTCTCCGCGCCCGGCGTCACTCTTTATGTACGTACATGCGCGAGAGCGTCCCGTCGTCGCAGCGCGCCTGACAGAGATATTCCCAGCCGTACCTTTCGTAAAAGCCCTCGTGGTCAGTCAGCAGGTAGAGCGTCCCGTACCCGAGCCGAGCCATGTCCTCGCAGACGAAGCCGAGCATGAAGCCCGCTATGCCCTCGTTTCTGTACTCCTCGTCCACGTAGACGGCGCAGACGTTGGGCGTCAGGTCCTTTCGCTCGTGAAAATCGTTTTCAATGACGCCGCAGCCGCCGATTATCCTGCTGCCGCGGACGACGACGTACCACTGCGGCACGGAGTCCTCGAGCCGGATGCACTCGCTTATGCTCTCGCGGTAGGCTTCCAGCGGGACGCTCCAGCGCCCGGCGAACCACCGGGCTATCTCCTCCTTCGCCTCGATCCAGTCGCGGACGGGGATGCAGACCTCCCGCCGCAGCACCTCGATCTCCTCGATGATGCTGCCGTAAACGTAGGTATCGCCTATCTTCAGGGCCTCGTCGTCCTCGCCGAATTCGTCCCGCATATGCTCCGACGGGTACCATTGCGCGGGCCCGGTGAAGACGGCGCCGTCAACGCAGCGTGCGCGCACGAGCATATTTTCATATCCTGCAAGATTATTCATTTCAAGTCCTTCCGCGATCGCCGGTACGCCCGGCTGTTTCACACAATTAATCTATCATATCTCCGCGCCTGCGGCAAGGCTTGCGCGGGGACGAAAAACCTTCTTGACATTTTTTGCTTGACAATTCATTGCGGCAATGATATATTCTCCTAAACAAACGAGATAGAGGCGCAGCGCGCGAAGAGTATCCCGGCGGCAAGGTCGCGAGAACCTGCCGGGGGAAAGGCGCCGCTGCCGAAGCGCCGGCCTTCTCCGCGGGGGCGTCGGCGCTGGGCAAACGGCAAACAGCCGTTTGACTGTCGCGGCGAGAGCCGCGGAGAGCTATCCGGATTACATGGCCGCCCCATGCGGGCGGAGTACGTAATTTGGCGCTCCTATCCCGAGCGGCAATTTTTTTATATTTCGGAGGCAGGAAAAATGGCGATCTTTGAAGGAATATGCACAGCGCTCATAACGCCGCTGACGGCAGACGGCGTTGATTACGAAAAGCTCGGCAGGCTCATCGACTGGCAGATAGAGCAGGGCGTCGACGCCATCTGCATCTGTGGCACGACGGGCGAGGCCTCGACCCTCTCGGACAGGGAGCACAAGGACACGAT
>JAEFAK010000129.1 GCA_016287555.1 Oscillospiraceae bacterium | reverse complement strand
AAAGCCGCCCGGCAGGATTATCATATTGCTGCGCTTGATGGCCTTTACGAATTCCGAGGCCGATTCACTCAGCGCCGCGGGAGTTATGTTTTTAAGGACAAGTATCTCGGCCTCGCCTCCCGCCCTTTCAACGGCGGCGGCGGTATCGTACTCGCAGTTGGTGCCCGGAAAGACCGGAATGAGAGCGCGCGGCCTGAGCTTGAGCAGGGCGTGAGCGGAAACGGGCTTTTTGTCGGAGGAAATCTTCTCGACGAGGCCCGTATCGGGAGTTCTTGTCGCAAACACGGATTCGAGCGCGGACTCCCATTTTTCTATAAGCACGGAAAGCTCCCTGCGCCTGCCGCCGACGACTATGGCTGCGTCATCGGTAGTCTCGCCGAGGAGGATCGCCCCTTCGACGGGCCTTACGCACTCGGCGACTATCGCGCCGGGCGCAGCGCACATGAGTCCGTCCCCGCAGGCAGCCTTGAAGCCGAGCATATTGCCGACGGACATATCGAATATCGCGCCTATAGCGGCTCCGTAGTCGACAGCGCGCGCGGAGATGACGACGCCCTCCCTGACGAGCGCGTTGAAGCGCTCCCAGCAGGACTTTATGCCTTCGTAACCCTCGCCGGGAACGAACAGGCATACGCTGCTGCCGGCCTTTTTGAATTCCGGCGATATGACGTTTGCGGCGTCTTCGGGCGCTATGGCGAAGGAGACGAGCGTCGGCGGGACGTCCATGTCGTTGAACGAACCGGACATGCTGTCCTTGCCGCCGATGGCGGCGGCGCCGAGCCCGAGCTGAGCGTCGAGCGCGCCGAGCAGCGCGGAGAGCGGCTTGCCCCAGCGGCGAGGCTCCCTGCGGAGCTTTTCGAAGTATTCCTGGAAGGTCAGATAGGCCTTCTTATGATCGCATCCGGAGGCGACGAGCTTCGCTATGGAGACTATCACGGCGCGGCGCGCGGCCTGCATCGGGTTTTTCTCGGAGAGGAACGGGTCGAAGCCCCAGCTCATGACGGAGCAGGTCTCCGTTTTGCCGCCGCGAACTGGCAGCAGCGCCGCCATGGCCTGCGCCGGAGAAAGCTGGGTCTTTCCTCCGAACGGCATGAGCACGCTTCCGGCTCCGATGGAGCCGTCGAAGCGCTCCCCGAGGCCTCTCTGGGAGGCGAAGTTAAGGTCGGAAACGAGCTTATCGAGATACTCGACGGGATCCTCGCCGCTCTCTCCCGCTATGTCGGGAAGAGCAGGGATCTCCGCCTCGGAATGCTTCTCGGCGCCGTTTGACTGCAGGAAGTCGGCGGTGATGTCGACTATCACCCTTCCGCCGAGCTTGATTACCATTCTTCTTTCGTCGGTGACGCGCGCCACCTCGGTCGCCTCGAGGTTCTCCTCATAGGCAAGCTCGGCGAAACGCCCGGCGTCCTCCGCCGCCACGACGACGGCCATGCGCTCCTGAGACTCGGATATGGCGAGTTCGGTGCCGTCGAGGCCTTCATACTTTTTCTTGACCTTGTCGAGCTCGATCTCCAGCCCCTCGGCAAGCTCGCCTATCGCGACGGACACGCCGCCGGCTCCGAAGTCGTTGCAGCGCTTTATGAGCCTCGCGGCTTCAGGATTTCTGAAAAGCCTCTGGAGCTTGCGCTCCTCAGGCGCGTTGCCCTTCTGGACCTCGGCCGCGCATTCGGTCAGCGATTCCAGATTGTGCGTCTTGGAGGATCCCGTCGCGCCGCCGCAGCCGTCGCGCCCGGTGCGTCCGCCGAGCAGGATGATGACGTCGCCCGGGGCGGGAGTCTCGCGCACGACGTTGGCGTACGGCACGGCTCCGACGACCGCGCCGATCTCAAGCCTCTTGGCGACGTAGCCCGGATGATAAAGCTCATGGACGAGGCCGGTGGCAAGACCTATCTGGTTGCCGTAGGAGCTGTAGCCCGCGGCGGCGGAGGTCGTCAGCTTGCGCTGCGGCAGCTTGCCCTTTATGGTTTCCGACACGGGGACGGTCGGGTCCGCAGCGCCGGTTATGCGCATGGCCTGATAAACGTAGGACCGGCCGGAGAGCGGGTCGCGTATGGCGCCGCCTATGCAGGTCGCCGCGCCGCCGAAGGGCTCTATCTCGGTCGGGTGGTTATGGGTCTCGTTTTTGAACATGAGGAGCCAGTCCTCGGTCTTCCCGTCAATTTTGGCGTCGACATGGATGCTGCAGGCGTTTATCTCGTCGGAAACGTCAAGTTCCTTGAGAAGGCCGCGCTTTTTAAGCGCCTTGGCGCCTATGGTAGCGACGTCCATGAGCGTCACGGGACGGGTATCCGCCTTCTCTCCGTAGACCTCGCGGCGGGCGGCAAGATACTTATCAAAAGCGGCCTTCGTCTCGGCGTCCTCGATGCGGACGTCGTCGAGATGGGTCGAGAAGGTCGTATGGCGGCAGTGGTCGGACCAATAGGTATCGATGACCTTGAGCTCGGTTACGGTAGGCTCGCGGTGCACTTCGTCTATATAGTGACGCTGCATGAAGCGAAGGTCGTCCATGTCCATGGCGAGGCCGAAGGAATCAAGGATCTCGGCGAGCTTTTCGTCATCTGCGGCGAGGAAGCCCTCGACGTCCGCGACCGGAGGCGCGGAGGGATATTTCCGGATTATCGTATCCGGCTTTTCGGCGGAGGCGACGCGGGAATCGACGGGGTTGATGAGCCAGGCGGATACGCGCCCGAACTCCTCGTCGCTTATCCTGCCCGTGAACACATACACTTTTGCATAGGCCACGGCAGGCCTCTCCGCGCACGTCATGAGCTGGAGGCACTGCGCGCAGGAATCGGCGCGCTGGTCATACTGGCCGGGAAGCGCCTCGCTTATGAGCACTCTCGCCCCTGCGGGAGGGGCCGGCATCGTCTCGGCATAGCAGTCGTCGCAGGGCGGCTCGGAAAAGACGGAGTCCATCCCGCGGCGGAATACCTCCTCGTCCACTCCCTCGACGTCGTACCTGTTGAATATGCGGACGCTCTCGAGCCCGGTCAGGCCGAGATTGTCCTTCAGGTCGCGAAGCAGGCTGGCCGCCTCGACGTCAAATCCTTTTTTCTTCGTAGCAAAGCATCTGAAAACCATAAGAACCTCCGGTGTGCGTTCGCCGCACGGCTTTATCTTATCCGGCGGAAGCCGGGAAAGTTACCTTCCAGGAAGCGATATTCGCAAAAATGTTGTGCGCGTTGGGGTACATGTTGGATACGGCTCCGCGCTTGGTGTAGACCGACGTGCGCTCGAAAAACAGAGGCGCAATGAAGCAGTTGTCCGACTGGTAGACGAGCAGATCCTCCATCGCCTGCTGCTTTTCCTCGGGGAGCGCAAAATTGAAGGCATAGACGTAGTTTTGCAGGTCGGGATCGTAGAACCCGTAGCAGCCGTCTCCGCCGTAGCAGAAGAGCGGCGAAAGGTCGAAATTGGCGCCGTACTGGAGCTCGCCGTAGTATATGTCGTATTCGCCTATGTTGAGCAGCGTCCTGAACGTGCTCCAGTCGACCTCCTTGAGCTTAACGTCGAATCCCATGGCGATGAGCTTCTGGGATATCTTGCGCGCGGCGGCCACCTTCTGCATATTGTCGTTGTTGACGATGAACTCCAGCGCGAAGTCCCAGACGGTATTATCCTCGATATATTCGAGGAAGCCGTCCTGATCGTAGTCCTCGACGAAGGTGCGTATCATCATCTGTTCGAGAAGCTCCGGCTTGACGAGGGCGTTTTCCGCGACGGATTCGTTATACCAGCGGCTGCCCGGCGTCACCGGGAGGGAGGTCGCGACAGTTCCGGCTACGACCGTGCCGGAGATATCCTCCCTGTCGACGGCGGAGGAAAGGATGAGGCGCCTGAGCGGCTGGGAGCAGTAGCCCCGGCGGCTGTTGAAGCCGAGATAGTGGATGACGGTCGAGGGGCAGAAATGGACCTCGCAGTCGCCCGCATAGTCGACGTAGCTTATATTGCTTTGCTGGGATACGGCAAGATCTATATCCGCGCTCTCGAAGGCGGACATGAGCTCGGACCGCTCGTACTGCGCGAGATAGATCGCCGGGAGCGGGAGCGTATCATACGTCCTGTATCCGTCAAAAGCGACGAAGCGCTCCGTCGAAGGGTCGAACTTATACGGACCGCTGCCGACGGGAACGCGGTCATATCCCGTCCCGTCCTTGACGATGGGGATATCGAGCAGCGCGCAGAAATCGGAATTGGGCGTATCCAGCGTAATATAGACGCGCCCGTTTATGAAGCCGACGCTGTCGACGTTCTTGAAGCGCACCTTATAGCGCTCGGATTCCTTGGCCAGACGCACGGAATAGATGACGTCGAAAATGTTCATTTCGGACCCGTCATGCATCTTTATCCCGGGCTTGATATCGATGAGGTATGAGTATCCCCTGTCGGTCGTCTCCCAGCTTTCCGCAAGAACGGGCGAGAACGAGAAATCTTCGTTGAGCGTGAAAAGGCTTTCGTAGCTCAGACCGGTCAGCCAGTAGTTCGTAGCGCTCTCGACGGAATAGGGGTTAAGACTCGCGGACGGATTATACGCGAGCGAGAACTTATTGTCCGGCGACGCGGTCGGACGCGGAGTCGGCGTGGGAGCAGGCGACGCTTCGTCATTGTGCACGGAAGGCTCCTCGACGCCCTGCGGGAGCTCATAGAGCCCGCATGATGCTGCGGCGACGAAAAACGCACAGGCAAGAGTTATCACGATTATTTTTTTCAGCAGCTTCATATCCTGTCCTACTTAAGAGCAATGATGCATGCCTGAGCGCCGCGGCGCCCGGCAGTGATCCTGTGGGACCAGTACTTGTCGGGAAGGCACATCGTGCAGTCCGGAGAAACGTATATATCCCGCACTCCGGCGCGGCGCAGGAGCGCGGCGTTGATGCCCTTTATGTCTATCTTCGCATGACCATCCCTCGTCGGAACGACGAGGTCCTTCACGTCTATCGGGAGCTTTTCGACGGCCTCGACGACCTCAGGCCCGACCTCGTAGCAGCAGACGCTCGCGCAGGGGGCGAGGGCGGCGACCATATCGCCGGGATCGCAGCCGTATTCTCTCTGCATCGCCGCGACGGCTTTGCCCGCTATGTCCGCGACCGTACCGCGCCAGCCGGCATGGACCGCCGCAACGGCCTCGGGCTTTCTGCAATAGAGCAATATCCCCTCGCAGTCGGCAATGTGGATGATAAGAGAGACGCCGCGCTCATCTGTCATGAGCCCGTCGGCCTCATAAGGGACCGGGTCAAACAGGTCCTTTTTTATATCCGCGGAGGTCACGGCGCGGATCGCGTCGCCGTGGACCTGTCTTGAAAACGCGAGAGAAGCCGGTCTTATGCCCAGCGCGCGGCATATGATGCCGTAATTGCTGCGGACGCAGTCTCTGTCGTCGCCTCGGGATACGGCCAAATTCAGGCTCTCGAACTCCCCCGAACTGACGCCGCCGAGGCGCGTCGTGAAGGCGTTCACGACGCCGGCTTCGTCGAGCGCGCGGCATGTCAGCCAGCGCAGCGCGCCTTGACTTCTTTCGATGATATCCATGGCTCAGGCGTCCCTGCCGCAGCAGTGCTTGTATTTCTTTCCGCTTCCGCAGG
>JAEFAK010000002.1 GCA_016287555.1 Oscillospiraceae bacterium | reverse complement strand
CTATGTCGGCGCCCCACTCTATCGGGCGGCAGTTTATGGGCGTGGGGAAAGTGTTGTCGACGATGAGCGGCACGCCGTGGGCGTGGGCGGCTTTCGCGAAGCGCTCGATATCCAGCACGGAGAGCGACGGATTGGAGATGGACTCGCCGAAGACGGCTTTCGTATTCGGCCTGAAGGCCGCTTCAAGCTCCTCGTCCGTGCAGTCCGGGCTGACGAACGTGCATTCGACGCCCATCTTCTTCATCGTATTGGCAAAGAGATTGTAAGTCCCTCCGTAGACCTCGGAAGAGCTGACAAGATGGTCGCCGCAGGTGCAGATATTGAACATGGCGCAGAAATTTGCCGCCATGCCCGAGCCTGTCAGCATGGCTCCAGTGCCGCCCTCGAGCGCGGCTATCTTCGCGGCGACGGCGTCCGTCGTCGGATTGGCGAGGCGGGAATAGAAGTAGCCCGACTCCTCAAGGTCGAAGAGGCGGCCCATCTGCTCGCCCGTATCGTATTTGTAGGTCGTGCTCTGGATTATGGGCAGGACCCTCGGCTCGCCGTTTTTGGGGCTGTAGCCGCCCTGCACGCATTCTGTGTCGATGCTTCTCATGGTATTACCTTCCCTGTAAGTTTATTGGACGACGTGGGTCAGGTCCGGTTCGCTCATCTGCCTGGCGAACGCGGTCTCGCTCCCCGCCATGATCACTATCCTGTCGGAATTGCCGCAGGCGGCAATAGTATTGGCGATGGCCTCCAGCGTTCTGTTGAGCCTTTCACTGCCGCTTGCAAAGAGCAGTCTCTCATCGAATACGGCCGTGCAGACCCTGTTTTCCAAAGTTACGGAGAGCAGCTCCACCGCGTCGGAAACGGGGGAATAGTATCCGCAGGTCGTCGTCACGTTCATAAGCTCGCGAAGCGCGCTTTCCTCGCGGGTCAGATACTTATCCCTGTTTATCATGACGGGAAATTCCGCGAGGCTGCCGTCGTCAAGGCGCAGGAACAGCGTCTGGACAGTATCGTTTCTGACGTCGTAGGATTCCTGATCGAGCATGGGCTCGTACTTGAGAGGCGAGCTGATCTCTATATGTCCGTAGCGCTCGTATCTCGTCCCGTCTATGAGGATCTGGACAGCCTTCACGCCGTTTACCGAGCAAAGAGAGTTGACTATCGAATAGACGGCGAGGCGCTCGCCCGCGATGCTCTCCGGCCGGCCGGAATAGAATTCATGCGACAGGTCGACAGTGCAGACGTCGCCCGTCTGCTTGACCGAAATTACCTCCGTCCCGGCCGGGACGGGATTGAGCAGGCCGGAGCTCTGAGGCCCGCGGCAGAGCTCGTCGAGCACGTAGGCGCACACGGACTTGGACTGGCCCATCGTCAGAGTATGCAGCTCCATGTGCAGGAAAGTCAGCGTCGTATCGGGGAAATAGAGCGTCAGCTGGCGCTCGTAGTCGCTCTCGTCATCGTCGGAGAAAAGCATCACGTCCGGGCTCAGCAGTTCCTCGTCCGGCGCGCCCTCGACGAATACGGAGACATAGTCCACCTCGTCCATGCCGCAGAGAGTCAGCACAAGGCAGGCCTTGGCAAATACGCGCTCATAGGGCTCCATGTCCCTGTAGCTGGTATTGAAGTTTACCGTCAGCACGCCTTCGGAGAGAGAATAGGAATTGATCCTGACGTCGCGCGGGAATGCCGAGACACAGCCGGCCTCGGGCGGAACGTCCGTAACTGCGGAAAGCGCGGCGTGAAGCGCATCGGAATCCTCGTCCAGCTTGATCGTGCACGGGACGAGCAGCCCTTCCGTAATGCGCTCGCCGGAGTCTCGAAGATAATAGACAGTTATGGTCTGGGCGTTCTCGGGGTCGCCTCGGCCGGCTCCGCAGCCCGCGAAGGCTGCAAGCAGGAGAACGGCCGCAAGGATAACGGCGGCTGTCTTTCTCATCTTTCCGCCTCCGATCTCGAGGCGAGCGGGAAAACGACCTCAAAGCTCGTTCCGCCGTGCTCGCGGTGTGAGGCTGTTATGCTCCCGCCGTATCTGTCGACGACGTCCCTGACTATGCTCAGGCCGAGCCCGCTGCCGCCTATCTCGCTCTCTCGGGACTTGTCCACTCTGTAGAACCTGTCGAATATGTACGGCATGTCCTCGTCGGGGATGCCTATGCCCGTATCGTTTACGATGAAGCGGACGGTCCTGTCCCTCTTGAAGAGCAGTACGGTGACTCTCCCCTTCTCGACGTTATACTTGATCGCATTTTCGACAAGGTTGAAAACTATCTGGTGCAGGTCGTCGGCGTCGGCCTTGACGAAGCAGCGCTCGCTGAGACGGACGTCGAGCCGCACGCCCTTGTCCGCGGCGAGGGTCTCGAGCATGCGTATCGCCTTCTCAACGACGAACTTCATGTCCGTTACGCCGCCGGCTGTCTCCGGCGTTTCGAGACGGGTGATGTGCATAAGCTTTTCAGTCGTTCTGGTCAGACGGTCAGCCTCGCTGCCTATATCCTGCATGAATTCCCGCATGGTCTCGCCGTCCATCCCCTCGTTCTGAAGGATGCTGTCCGTCAGCAGCTTTATGGCGGCCAGCGGGGTCTTGAGCTCGTGCGAAGCGTCGGACACGAAGCGCTGACGCATGGACTCGGTCTTTTCAAGCCGCTCTGCCAGAGAGTTGAACTCGCTGGCAAGGCCGGATATCTCATCCCCTCCGCGGACCTCGACGCGGTAGTCGTATCTTCCGCCGCCGAGGTTCTGCATGGCTTTGAAGAGGCTTCTTATACGCTTCGTCAGCAGCCACGAGAACACAAAAACGAGAAGCAGGGACAAAAAAAGGATCACAAAGGAGACCTTGAGAAGGTTCCCCCGCATGGTCTCGAGCATCCCTGCCTGATCGATATCGAAATCGTATATATAGACAGCGCCGACGATGACGCCCTCGCTCGTTACGGGCATGGCAGCGCGGGAAACGAGCCCTTCCCCCGTATACTTCGAGCGAAAGACGTCCTTGCCCTCAAGCGCGGTCATCACCTCGGCGAAAACGGCGTATCTGCCGACGTTGTTTTCATACTGGGAGGTGTCATAGATTATCTGCGCGCGCTCGTTCGTGACCACGAGGCGCGTGACCATGATGTTGTTGAGCATCGACATGATCTTGCCGACGTCCTCTTCCCGCAGTTCGGGCAGAGAAGACAGCGACGAAGCTACCACCGCCGCCTGATTGAGCGTAGAGGCGTGCTTGGCCTCGAAGGCCGCGTCCCTGAAGCTGGCGACGGGGTAGATATTCATGAAGATAAGGAGCGCGGCGATTATCGCGATAAAGCAGACCGCGTATTTGAACTGCACGCTGCTCCTGAAGCTGAACGCCTTCGTGCTAATCTTTGAAATAGTAGCCAACTCCCCATTTGGTCATGATCTTATCGGGCTCGGCGGGCTCCTTCTCGAGCTTTTCGCGCAGGCGGCGGATATGGACGTCGACCGTCCTGATATCTCCCTGATACTCCGCGCCCCAGATCGTCGCGAGCAGGTTCTCGCGCGTATAGACCTTGCCCGGATTGCGCATGAGGAATTCGACCAGGTCGAATTCCTTGGCGGTGAGCTCCACCTCCTGCCCGTCGCACTTGGCTGAGCGGCGCTCCACGTCGAGCGTGATGCCGCCGCCTGTAACGACGTTGGAGGGGACCGAATGCTCGGAAATGGAGGCGCGGCGGAGCAGCGCCCTGACGCGCGCCTTGAGCTCGAGGATATTGAACGGCTTTGTTATATAGTCGTCCGCGCCGCACTCAAAGCCCATGATCTTGTCCGAGTCCTCGCTTTTTGCGGTCAGAAGAATGACCGGAACCTTGGAAAACTCGCGGATCTTCATGCAGGCGCCGAGCCCGTCGAGCTTTGGCATCATGACGTCCATGATGACGAGGTCGGGCTCGTTCTCTTTCACCTTATCGAGGGCTTCCTGCCCGTCGTAGGCCGTATCTACCGTATGTCCTTCGTTCTCGAGATTGAATTTGATCCCTTTGACGAGGGCTTTTTCGTCGTCTACGACAAGAATTTTCATTATCTTCTCCTAATCCACCGTAACGCTGTCTTTTATCTTCGAATAAATGCCTTCGCCTATGCCCGGCACGTTCATTATATCCGACACATGCAGGAAGGGACCGTGCTCCTCGCGGTATTCTATTATCCTCCCGGCGAGGCCGGGGCCTATGCCGTCCAGCCTTGTGAGCTCCTCCTCGTCGGCCGTGTTCAGGCTGACAAGCCCGGGCAGGGAGCGCACTGTCTCCTCGTCGGCATGCGACGTGTAGAATACGGCGTATTCATCCCTGTTTATCCTCCTGCCCGCGTAATAGCCGAAAGAGAGCATCAGGGCGGCGGCAACGACCGCCGAAACGGCGGCTATGACATGCTTGCGAGTCGTCCCGGGCACCCCTTTTCCTATAATAATGCACAATATTCCGCTATTTGGATTGAAATCCGGGCACGAAGTTTGCTATAATGAGTCAAGTATAGCACTTCTTTTGAAAGTATAACATATTTTTCGGGAGTTTGATATGAGAAAATTCAAACTGTTTCCTATATTATTGGTATTGATCCTCGTCCTCAGCCTTGTGCCCGTCCCGAAGGCGCACGCCGCCGAGGAGCTCGTCATCGACGCGACGGCAGCGTACCTCGTCGAGCTGAACACCGGAGACGTGCTCTTTGCCAAGAACGAGCACATGAAGCTCTTCCCCGCCAGCACGACCAAGGTCCTGACCGTGCTGCTCGCCATCGAGGCCATCGAAAGGGGCGAAGCCGACTACCGCGACATGGTCACCGCCTCGGACAACTGCCGCTTCGATCTCACGTGGGACAGCAGCACCGTCGGCATCTCGGCGGGAGAATCCATGAGCCTCGAAAATCTGATGATATGCGCGCTCGTGGCCTCCGCCAACGAGGCCTGCAACATCATAGGCGAATACATCGGCGGCACGGTGAGCTCTTTCGTCGACCTGATGAACGCCCGCGCCGCGGAGCTCGGCTGCAGGAACACTCATTTTGCCAATACGCACGGCCTTCCCAACGAGGATCACTACTCCTCCGCATACGATCTGCATCTCATCGCCAAAGAGGCGATAAAGCATGAAAAATTCATGCAGATGTGCAACTACGTCGAGTATACCGTCCCGGCGACGAACATGTCCGACGAGAGGCACATCAAGACCACCAACGAGCTCATCGATCCCGCTTCCAACTACTATAACTCCTCCGCCTCCGGCATCAAGACCGGAAGCACCGACGCCGCGGGCTTCTGCCTCGTCTCCTCGGCGGAGAAGAACGAAATAAAGCTTCTCTCCGTGATCCTCGGCGCGAAGGCCGTCCCCACCGGCTCGGGAGCCTACCGCATCGACAGCTTCACGGAGACGGGATACATGTTCCGCTGGGTCTTCGCCAACTACTCGTGGCGCGAGATCCTTTCCGCCACTGAGCTCGTCGCCGAGCTTCCCGTCGCTCTCGGCGAGGGCATGGACAGCGTCATCGTCCATCCGGAGAGCTCCCTGCGCGACCTTATCCCGAACGATCTTGACATCAACAAGGAATACAAGGCCGACATACATATCTACTGTCAGGACGAGGGCGCAGAGCCTCTGACCGCGCCTATCTCCATGGGCGAGGAGCTCGGCGAGATCACCCTGACCTACAAAGGCGAGACCTTCGGCCCCGTCAAGCTCGTGGCGAATACGGACGTGCCTCTTTCCAAGATCGAGTACATGAAGTCGCGCATCAGAAACACGTTCAAAAAGCCCTGGCTAAAATGGACGATCATCGGCATCCTCTTCGTTTTCCTGCTCTATATTGCCTTTATCATCCGCTACAACATTCTCAAATACCGCCACAAGAAAAAGCTGCAGGCTCGCCGAGAGGCTTCCGAGCGCGAGAGGCGCTGACCTCTCCCCCTCCCGGCGAAAGAGCAAAAGCCGAAAATACGCACAAAAAAAGGCCATCCCGAATTTTCGGGATGGCCTTTCGATTTCGGATCATTCTTCCTCAGCCAGAGCCTTGGCCTCTTCGATGACCTTCTGCTGGACGTTGCCGGGAGCTTCCTCATATCTGACGAACTTGCAGGAGAAAGTTCCGCGGCCCTGAGTCATGGAGCGGAGGTCTATCGTATAGGAGCCCATCTCGGCCAGGGGCACCTCGGCCTCGACGGTCTGCATGCCGTCCTCGGCGGTCATGCCGAGCACAGTGCCGCGGCGCTTGGAGGAGATGTCGCTCATAATGTCGCCGAGGTTGGAGTCGGGGATGGTGACCTTAAGCAGGCCGATAGGCTCGAGGATGGTCGGCTTGGCATTGGGGATGCCCTCCTGATAGGCGAGGCGGGCGGCGGTCTGGAAGGCCATATCGTTGGAGTCGACGGGGTGATAGGAGCCGTCGTACAGCGTCGCCTTCAGGCCGACGAGCGGATAGCCGGCGAGAACGCCCTTCTGCACGGCGTTGCGCAGGCCCTTCTCAACGGACGGGAAGAAGTTCTTGGGAACGGAGCCACCGAAGACCTCCTCGGCGAAGACCATCTCGTCGCTGTCGTACTGGGGCTCGAAGCGGATCCACACGTCGCCGAACTGGCCGCTGCCGCCGGACTGCTTCTTATGACGGCCGTGAGCCTCGACCTTGCCCTTGATCTTCTCGCGGTAAGCGACCTTGGCGGGCTTGAGCTCAACGTCGACGCCGAAGCGGCTCTTGAGCTTGGCGCAGAGAACGTCGATCTGGATGTCGCCGGCGCCGGAGACGACCATCTGGTGGGTCTCGGGGTTGTTGACGACGGTGAAGGAGATATCCTCCTCGTTGAGTCTGGCAAGGCCGGTGCCGACCTTGTCGTCCTGGCCCTTGGTCTTGGGAGCGATGGCCATGGAATAGACCGGCTCGGCTATTTCGATGGGCGGGAACTCGACCTCGTTCTTCGGATCGCAGACGGTGTCGCCGGTCTTCCATTCCATCTTGCCGACGGCGACGATATCGCCGCAGCAGGCTTCCTTGACCTCGGTGTTCTTCTTGCCGCACATCGTGTAGAGACGGCCGAGCTTGTCGGTCGAGGAAGCGCGGACGTTGCGCAGGGACATATCGGCGGTGATGCTGCCGGACATGACCTTGACGAAGCTGTACTTGCCGAACTGGTCGGATACGGTCTTGAATACGAAACCGGCGGTCGTTCCGTTCGGATCGATGGCCTCGACATCGGAGGGAGCGGGAACGTAGTCGACTATAGCCTGAAGGAGAGCCTCCGTGCCGACGCCGTCGGCAGCGCAGGAGGCGACGACGGGAACGACGCTGCGGTCCTTCATGCCTATCTTGATGCCCTTGATGATCTGCTCCTCGGAGAGCTCCATCGTATCAAAGAAGACTTCCATGAGCTCCTCGTCGGCGCCGGCGGCGGCCTCCATGAGGGCCTCGCGCAGGCTCTCGGCCTTGCTAGCGTCGGCGGAGGGGATGGCGCCCTTGGTCGTCTTATTGCCGTTGGTGATATAGGCGACGTTGTGCACGAGGTCGATGACGCCCTTGCCGTCGCTGGTCGGAGCAGTCACGGCGCAGACGATGCTGCCGTACTTGTCCTGAAGGGCGGAAAGAACGGAGTCATAGTCGCCGTGCTCCTCGTCGATCTTGGAGACGCAGAACATCGTCGGGATATTGGCGGCCTTCAGGGTCTTCCAAACGCGCTCGGCACCGACGGACAGGCCGTCCTTCGCAGTGCAGAGGATGATGCCGGCCTCGACGGCACGGATCGCGCAGGCGACCTCGCCGACAAAGTCAAAGTAACCCGGGCAGTCAAGAACGTTTATTTTGCAGCCGCCGAATTCAACGGGAGCGATCGCCGTCGAGATGGTGATCTGACGCTTGATCTCTTCCGCGTCATAGTCGCAGACGGTATTGCCGTCGGGCACCTTGCCCTGACGGTCGATGGCGCCCGTCACGAAAAGCATGCTCTCAGCGAGGGTGGTCTTTCCGCTGTTGCCGTGGCCGAGAAGGGCGACGTTGCGGATCTTGTCAGTCGAGTAGCTCATAGTAAATCCAGTCCTCTCATGTCTTGTATAGATAAGTTTTTAATCATTACCAAACGTAACTTGTAAATTATACACTAATTCTGGCGCAATATCAACAGAAATTCTCAGGTTTCGTTGACCAGCAGCACGGCCGCGGTCCATAGCGCGAGAAAAGCCGTCACGTTGCCGGCGCTTCCGGCGGAAAAGGACGAACCGGCACATATGACGAACATGATGAGCAGGCCGATTATCGCGCCGGCCGCCGTTATGAGGTTGCCGAGGCGCACTTTGCGCACGAGATCGCGGCCCCTGCGGGCTATCTCGACGAAGTGGGCGAGCCCTTCCCTGCTCATGACGGCGCTCGGCTTGAGGTCCGGCGTCTCGGTATCGGCGGAGAGCTTGTAGCGCGCCTCAAAGCTGAGAAAGTCGATATTGTCGGTCGATATCTTGAACTTGGATTTTATCATCGCGGGCGTGATGGAAAAATCGCGCACGGCGAAAAGCGGCCTTATCTTCGAGCGCAGCAGCGAAACGAGCGCGTTCTGCACCATGTCGACCGGGGTATAGTTGACGATGAAAACGCCTGCGAGCTCGTCGTTGATGGCAGTGAATACGGCGGTCTTGAGATTGAGGTTGGGCGCGAGGCGCACGCCCATCAGGTTCATAAACGCGGCCGAGCCGACGATGACCCTATCGCCGTTTATCACGGCGCCGACGCCGCCGCCCTCATAGCAGGAGAATTCGTCGACCCTGTATATGCTGCAGGCGTATTCCTTGAGAAGGTCGCCGAAAAGATGTGTCAGGCCGGAGCCGGAGGCGATTATAAGGCTCGCCGTATAGGATACGACCGTCTCGGCGGACATGGCGGAGAAGGATTTGACGCCGCCGAGGGACAGAGTATTTTCCGGGAAAAGATCATAGTCCTTGACTACGAGGCCTACCGCGTCGCTAATATCCTTCGCGCCGCTCCAACCGGCAAGCGCCGCGCCCGAGGAGGCGAGCTTTTTGGCGCATCTGCTGAACGGGAAGTTGAATATCAGCGCGGCGGCGGAGGCCGAGGAAACGGCTGTCAGAGCGGAAAGACAGTGAAGGAAGTTCCCGCTCCTGCCGCGGAAGACCGTCGTTATTAGAGCGAACACTATCGATACGATGATGACCAGCGGAGCGAAACGCTTGAAGAAGTTCTCGCTTCGGTCGCATTCGAGGCTCTTGGAGACGAAGCCCTGAGCCGAGCCGAGCTTCTTCGTGAGCACGAGGCCCTCGTCCGCTCGCTCCCACTCGGCCGTAACGAGCGTCGGCAGGGACGCCGTGCGCACGGTCCTGAAGGTCGTCTTATACGCGGATTTTGAAAGACGCGAGCCCCACATGACGCAGAGCATGGCGAAGATCGCCGGAGCGCAGTAAGGCTGACCGAACTGCGAAGAGTTCGTAAGGATAATAAAAATCGCGTCTGCGGCTGCCGTGATGCAGGCCACGGCGGCAAGAGAGTCCCCTCCGGCATGGAAGGTCACGAGATTGCGCAGACCGCGGATGAATACGTCGAGACAGAGCGCTACCGTCAGCAGCAGCAGACCGAGCTGGACTATGGCGGCCGTCTGCGCTCCGCCGAGGAAGGTCTCGGCGTCGGCATGTCTTCCGGAAAAAGCGATCACGGCAGATACTATAGCAAGGATGAGAACGAGCAGCGTCCTGCGGGTAACGGACTTTATGCCGGAGGAATAGATCTCCTCCGCCTCGGAGGCGGTGGGCTCGCGCTCGGCGGCCTCTGCCTCGGCCTCCTCGACTATTTTCTTTTCCTCGCGGGCGCGGCGGCGCTTTTCCGCCTTGGAGGCTATCGTCTCCTCGACCTCGTCGGCGACGTCCTCTATCGTCTCCGGGCGGGCATAGCGGCCCACGCCGAAGAACATCTGCTCCTCATCGGACATGGCGAGGTCGGATTCGCGCTTCTCGCTCTCGGCCTGCTCGCGTTCGAGCCTCTCGATGCGGGCGGCTTCAAGCACCGACTGGCGGACGTTTCGCTCCTCGATCTCGCGTCTTATGCGGCGGCCGCCCTCTTTTTTGGGCTTTTCCTTCTCCTCCGCGGAGCGCTTTTTGAGCCCGAACACGGAATGCGCGGGCTTCTTTTCCCGCTCCTCCGGCTCGCGTTCCATCTCGAACGCGGGCGTCTCGGGCCTGTCGAGCGGCTTTCCGGGATTGTACTCCGTGACCTCCTCGTCGTCCTCGTCCATCTGCTGGACGGTCGGAACGGCGGACTGCGGGTCATTGAGCTCGCGCGTCATCTCCTCGATGATCTTTGCGGCCTGAGCCTCAAGGTCTTCCTTGGAGAGCTTGCGTTCCCCCGCAATATACGCGTTGCCTTTATACTCTGCGAGGATGGATTCAAGGGTATATTCCTCTTCCGGTTCCTCGACGGGAGATTTGTAGATCTCGTTTTCGGCCATACAAACTCCGATTTTGCTTATTTGATCTTGCTTACCTGGAATGCCTCTGCCTTACGGCTTCGAACATAACGACGGCCGCGGCTGCGGACGCGTTGAGAGAATTCACTTTACCGAACATGGGGATAGATACGAGGAAATCGCATTTCTCGGAAACGAGCCTGCCCATCCCCTCGCCCTCGGAGCCTATCACGAGCGCCATTGAGCCGGTCATGTCCGTTTTCCAGAGCTCGCTGCTGCCCTCGGCTGCAGTCCCGTATATCCAGACACCCGCGGCCTTGAGCTCGTCCATGGCGGAGGGCAGATTGGCGACCTTCGCGATGAGCATGTGCTCGACTGCGCCGGCGGAGGTCTTCTCCACGACGGCCGTCACGCCGGAGCTCCTGTGGCGCGGGATGATGACGCCGTGCGCTCCCGCGACCTCGGCCGTCCGGATTATGGCGCCGAGGTTGTGCGGGTCGGTTATCTCGTCGCAGATGATGATAAGCGGCGCTTCGCCGCGCTCCTCGGCAAGGGCAAGGATGTCCGCCACGGTCGAGTATTCGCGCGCTGCCGCGACGGCTATGACGCCCTGGTGGGCATGGGTAGAGCTCATGAAATCGAGCTTGCGTCTGTCGACTGAAGAGACAGCGGCCCCGGCGGCCCTCGCCTTTGCGGCAATGAAGCCGAGCGCCCTGTCCCCGTCGTCGCGGGCGATATAGACCTTGTCTATGGCTCTCCCGGCCTTCAGCGCCTCGAGGACTGCGTTCCTGCCCTCGATGCGGCTCTCGTCATTGGGATCGTACGCCATTACAGATACTTCCTGAGGTCGCCGGCCTTGTCGGTCTTCTCCCAGGGGAGATCGAGATCGTCTCTGCCGAAATGGCCGTAAGCGGCCGTCCCGGAATAGATCGGGCGGCGCAGGTCAAGATGCTTTATAATACTGGCGGGGCGCAGGTCGAACTCCTTGAGGATGATCTCCCGGATGCGCTCGTCGGGGAGCTTGCCCGTCCCCTTCGTGTCGACGAGAACGGAAAGCGGATGCGCAACGCCGATGGCGTACGCGACCTCGATGGAGCACTGCTTCGCAAGGCCCGCGGCGACCACGTTCTTGGCTATGTAGCGCGTCATATAGGCCGCGCTGCGGTCGACCTTGGTCGGATCCTTGCCGGAAAAAGCGCCGCCGCCGTGCGGAGCCATGCCGCCGTAGGTGTCGCAAATGATCTTGCGGCCGGTCAGGCCGGAGTCGCCCACGGGGCCTCCGACGACGAAGCGGCCGGTCGGATTGACGTATATCTTCGTATCCGCGTTCATGAGCTCAGCTGGGATGACCCTGTTGATTACTTCCCTGATTATCTCGGCGCGGAGGGTCTCTATATCTATGTCGGGATCGTGCTGGGTCGAGACTACGATGGCGTCTATGCCCTCTATCCCGCCGTCTTCCCCGTAGCGCACGGAGACCTGGGTCTTCCCGTCGGGTCTGGCCCAGGGAAGGACTCCGCTCTTTCTCGCCTCGGCGAGCCTTTTGGCGAGCTTCTGCGCATAGTAAAGCGGGGCCGGCATCAGCTCCGGCGTCTCGTCGCAGGCAAAGCCGAACATCATGCCCTGATCGCCCGCGCCGATGAGATCGGCGGCATCGGCTCCGTCGGCCTTGAATTCCAGGGACTTGTCGACTCCCATAGCGATATCGGGGCTCTGCTCGTCTATCGTCGTAAGGACGGCGCAGCTTCTGTAATCGAAACCGTATTCGGGCTTGGTATAGCCTATCCTGCGGACCGTCTCCCGCACCACGGCGGGAATGTCGACATAGCAGTCAGCGGTTATCTCGCCCATGACGAGGACCATGCCCGTCGTCGCTATGCACTCGCAGGCGACGCGCGCATTTTTATCCTGAGACAGGAAACTGTCGAGAATGGCGTCGGAGATCTGATCGCAGATCTTATCGGGATGCCCCTCGGTAACGGATTCGGACGTAAATACTCTTTTCGCCATGGTTAAGCCTCCAAAATGCGGTCTTCGCAGCCTTTCCCGCGCTCGCCGCACATTTTAACGACTTATTATAGCATATGCTTTTCGTTACTTCAAACCTTATTTTGAAATTATGTTTACAAATGCGATATGGATTTTCATTTCTTTTTTTGGTATTATCAAGAAAGAAAGCTTCGGGAGGATTGGAATTGAAAGCCTTTATCCGCGCCGTCGACCGTTTCTGCGCGAAGCATCCCCGCTTCGGCATAGGCAATTTCATGCTCTATATAGTCATAGGCAACGCGATAGTTTATCTGGCCTCCATGATGGACAGCAGCGGTCTTTTCGCGACCTATCTCGCGCTTTATCCTGCGGGGATACTGCGCGGCGAGGTCTGGCGGCTCGTCACCTTCGTATTCGTGCCGGACGCCGGGAACATCATCTCCCTCGCCCTGTTCATGTATTTTTACTATTTCATCGGCAGGACGCTCGAGCGCGTCTGGGGGCGCGGGAAGTTCCTCATTTATTATCTTACCGGCATGCTCCTGATGATAATCTGCGCGTTCATCCTGCACTTTGCGGGCATGGAGACGCTCATCTTCGGCGCGCGCTACCTCAACCTCTCGATGTTCTTCGCCTTCGCGACCTTTTCCCGGATCACCGCGTGCTGCTCTTTTTCTTCATCCCCATCAAGGTCAAATGGCTCGCCATAGCCGACGCGGTATTCTTCATATATGAAATGGTCGTCAACGGCTTTCCGCTCTGCTTCTACCCCATCGCGGCCATACTCAACTTCTTTCTCTTCTGCGGCCAGGATCTGCTCGCCTTCCTGCCGCGCAGGAACGCGGCTCCGAGGGCGACCGTCATCGACTTCGAGAAAGCCAGAGCCCGCAGAGAGAGTCAGGCTCAGGCGCAGCAGAGCCATGATCCCTATGAGAGGAAATGCGCCGTCTGCGGCAGGACGGCCGAGGAGCATCCGGAGCTGGAATTCCGCTATTGCTCGCAGTGCGCCGGATACCACTGCTTCTGCCAGGATCACATCAATTCTCACATACACTTTACGGAATAAATCGCCAAAAGGGCGTGAAAAAGCCTCGGGAGAGCTCCCGAGGCTTTTTATTATCTCAGTTTCATCTGTCCCACTTGCTGATAAGCGAGTCGATATCCTTTGCGAAGGCCTTGAGGTCGCGGTTAGCGGAGCCGTGGTTTCGCGATATGACGTCGAGAAGCTTTCTCCCGGCAGCGACGAGCGCTTCGAAGAGCGGGTTCTCCTTGCCGGAGGAAGGCCTGGGTCTGGGCTGTATATGCTTTCCCGCGACGGCGACCCGGTCGGATATGACGTCGTAAACCTCGCCGGGCTCAGGCGCGTGTGCGGAGTATCCGAGGCCGCGCAGAGTCTCGGCAAAGCCGACGGCGACGTCGTTTTCCCCGTGTACGACGAATACGCCGTCCGGGCGCGGGGATATGGCTTCGAGCCATCTGATAAGGCCCGTTTTGTCCGCATGGGCGGAAAGGCCCTGAACTGTCTCTATCCTCGCGGCGACCTTTATGTCCTCGCCGAAGAGTTTGACCGTCTTCGCCCCGTCGAGAAGGATGCGCCCGCGCGTCCCCGGAGACTGGAAGCCGACGAATACGACCGTGCTCTCGGGACGCCAGAGGGTATGCTTGAGGTGGTGCCTGATGCGGCCCGCGTCGCACATGCCGCTGGCCGAGATGATGACCTTGGGCGTCATATCCGTATTGAGCGCCTTCGACTCGTCGAGCGTCTTGGAGAGCGTCAGCCCGTCGAAGCAGAACATGCACCCGCCGTCTCTTATGATATGCTCGGCGTCCTCGTCCACGAATCCGTCGAGATCGCCGGAATAGATGCTCGTCGCCTCGTTGGCGAGCGGACTGTCGACATAGACCTTGAAATCGGGAAGGCTCTTTACGAGCCGGCGCTCCTTTATCTCGCGGATGAAGTACAAAAGCTCCTGCGTGCGGCCGACGGCAAAGGACGGGATGACGACGTTGCCTCCACGGACGAAGGTCTCGTCAAGGATCTGCGCGAGATGCTCCGTATAGCTTGCGGGAGGCTCATGGTCCCTGTCGCCGTAGGTGCTCTCCATTATGACGTAGTCCGCGCCGCCCTCGACAGGCTGCGGATCGCGCACGATGGGCTGGTTCAGATTGCCGATATCGCCGGAGAAAACGAGCTTTTTCGTCACGCCGTTTTCCGTCGCCCAGACCTCTACCGAGCTGCTGCCGAGGAGATGCCCGGCGTCGTTGAACCGGATCCTTATCCCCTCAGAAACATCGACGAAAACGCCGTAGCCTACTCCGCGGACATCCGCAAGCACGGCGGTGACGTCCTCAGCCGTATAAAGCGGCTCCACAGGGGGCTCGCCACGCCTTTTCTGGCGTGTGGACTTATACTCGGCGTCGGATTGCTGGATATGGGCGCTGTCCATGAGCATGATGCCCATGAGCTGCGCCGTCAGCCTTGTCGTATAGACCGGGCCGCGGTATCCGAGCTTGCCGAGAAGGGGCACACGGCCGCTGTGGTCTATGTGCGCATGGGTCACTATGAGCGCATCGACAGAGGAGGGGCTGAACTCCAGCTCCTCATTCGGCATGTCGTCATCGTCTCTTCCCTGACGCATGCCGCAGTCGATGAGGATATGCTTCCCCGCCGCTTCGAGCATGAAGCAGCTCCCCGTCACCATGCGGGCTGCTCCGTAAAAAGTCAGTTTCATAAGCTCACCTCCGTCTAAGCTCTGCCGGAGAGCCTGAGCATTCTCTCTACAACGGCGCACATCTGGCCGCGATTGGCATGGTCGAGCGGGCGGAACGCGAAGCCCGCGCCGTCCGCGACGCCGTTTATTATCCCCATGGTCTGCGTCCGCGAGACGGCGTCGGCCGCCCATCCGTCGATGACCGCTGCGTCGGTGAACTCGATCGGCGCGTTCGCCGCAGGGGCGCGGTATGAGAAGGCGTCCATAAAGCGCACGAGGATGAGCGCCATCTGCTCGCGCGTGATCGGGTCGTTGGGAGCAAAGGTCGAGGCGTCATAGCCCGTGACTACGCCGACGGACGCAGCCCACGCGACGTACGGCCCGTACCAGCTCGACATGTCCACGTCCGCAAAAGAGGATGTCTTGTAGGAGTCGGGCTTTATCCCGGCGACCCTGCCGAGCACGGTCACGAACATGGCCCGGGTCACGTCGTCGTTCGGGGCAAAGCGGAAATTGCCGACGCCGTTCATATAGCCCCGGTCGGCCATAAACATGGCGGAATCCTTTGCCCAGTGCCCGTCCAGATCGATAAAGAACACGCTCTGCTGGCCGGAGCCGCTCGGGGAATGGTCATAATATCCGTCGACGAGGCCGAGCGAGTCGGCAGAGGCCGTTATCCTTACGACGGAGCCCTCGGCGGCGAAGTACCTCGTCCCGATGCTGAGGGCGCAGGCATCGAAGACCTCGCTCGCATCTGTCATGTTGATAAGAGAGCCCTTCTCGACAGACGCGGAAAACGTCCCGTAAGTCGGAACGAAGGACGCGAACTGGTTAAGGGTGACCCGGCCACCGGAATTGAACGCCAGCTGGGTGTATTTTCCCGCATAGGAAGCCCCCTCAGGAGCGACGGGCTCAAGATACGCAAGGCGCGCGGCGGCTTCGTCATATACCTCCTGCAGCCTTACGTCGGCCTTGAGGCGGCTGCGGGTAAAAAGGTCCCCGACGAAAGTATCGCGCAGAAAGCTCAGCGAGACGAGCGGATCTCCCGCTCCCCCGCCCGTGGCAGCGTATGCAGCCCCGCCGCAGATAAGCAGCGCGGCAAGTATTATTATCGCAAGCGCACGTCTCACGTCGGTCCTCCGAACAAGGTCTCAGCCTATGGTCTTACAAATAGATTTTATCACGCGGCTCGTCAAATAGCAATCGCATTTTGCCTCCGGAAAAACATACCTTTTCCGCGAAGGCGCGTGGCGCGCTCCCCCGTCCCGGCATAGTAATGTTCAGCTTTATTTGAGAAAGGGAGTGCGCTTATGAACGCCCGCGCGGCGTATTTTCTCGGAGCCAATACCTGCTCCGGCTTCTGTTCCGTCTTCGAAGACTTCGCCTCGGAAGAGACGACGGAAAAGCTGTATGTCATCAAGGGAGGTCCCGGCTGCGGCAAATCGGGATTCATGCGTTCCGTTGCCTCCGCGCTGCTCGATAACGGGCTGGACGTCGAGCTCTTTCCTTGCTCCGGCGACCCAAATTCGCTCGACGGGATGTATATACCTAAGCTGAAAACAGCCTATCTCGACGGCACCGCCCCGCACGTCATCGAGCCGATGAGCGCCGGGGTAACGGGAAATTACGTTTCCTTCGCGCAGTTCTACGACGGCGCGATCTCCGGCGGAGAGCGCGAACGCATCCTCGGGCTGACGCACGGGTATAAGGCGGCATATGCGGAGGCCTACCGCTCCCTGAAAGCTCACGGTGCGCTCCGGGGCGAACAGGAGCTTCCTTCGGAGGCCGCCGACGCGGCGCGGGAGCGCGTCTGCCGGCTGACGCGGCAGCTTCTCGGGAAAAGGCGCGGCGGCAGGCCGCGTATCAAGACGCGCTTCCTTGATGCGTTCACGCACAAGGGGCGGATATTTCTAACGGATACGCTCGCCGGAGGCTGCGAAGAGATCATCCTGCTCGACAATTCCCTCGGGCTGGCGCACGAGGCCCTCGAAGCGTGCGCTTCGGAAGCCCAGAGGCTCGGGGCCGGTATCGTCAGATGCCCCGACGCGCTCTTCCCGGATAAGCTTCTGGGGGTCCTCGTCCCGTCTGCCTGCTGCGCTTTTATCGCCGCGGATAAGCGCCTCGCAAGGGCTCTGCGCGGGCGGCACGTCAGGCTCGACGCGATCGCGGCGAGATACGGGATGAAGCCTTTTTCCTCAGAGGCGGGCGACGTCCTGCTGCGCGAGGCGCAGGAGAGTCTTTCCCGCGCGAAATCGCTCCACGACGCTCTGGAACAGGCCATAAATCCACACGTTGATTTCGGCGGAGTCTACGCTCTGGCGGAGGCTCACACAAAAGCTCTTCTCTCCGGCGAGAAAATGCTTTGACAAACGCGCATCATTTGTGTAATATATTGAATTAAATTCATTTACCAAAAGATCACAGAGGTGCTGCAGATGATAAAGGATGCAGATAAAAAATACGGCCCCGCGCAGCTCTTCCCCATCGAGGGTCGGACCTGGCCGGACAGGAAGGTAAGCTCCGCTCCCGTCTGGTGCAGCGTCGACCTGCGCGACGGCGATCAGGCTCTCGTCACGCCCATGGGGCTCGACGACAAGCTCGCCTTCTTCGATCTTCTCTGCAGGATCGGCTTTACGCAGATCGAAGTCGGCTCCCCGGCCTCGTCCGAGGCGGAGTTCGAGTTCGTCCGCGCCCTTATCGAGGGCGGGAGCATCCCCGAGGGCGTGACCGTGCAGGTCATAACTCCCGCAAACGGCGGGGATATCGAAAAGACGTTCGAGGCGATCCGCGGAGCAAAGCGCGCGGCAGTCCACCTTTTCAGCAACATTTCCCCTCTCCACAGGAAGATAGTATTCGAGACGGGTTTCAAAGGCGCGAAGGACATGGCAGTTTCCTCCGCCGAGCTCATGGCGGAGCTCGCTTCGGGCATGCCGGGAACGGATATCTCTTTCGAGTACTCCCCCGAGGGCTTTTGCGCAGCCCCCGTCGTAGAGGCTGCCGAGATATGCGCGGCGGTCATGAAGGCGCTCGGCGCCTCGCCCGAGAGGAAGGTCGTCATCGATCTCCCCTCAACAGTCGAATGTCTCCCTCCGAACGTATACGCGGACGCCGTGGAGCTTTTCTGCCGCTCGCTGCCTGACAGGGACAGCGCCGTCATCAGCGTACACCCGCACAACGACCGCGGTACCGCCGTCGCCTGCGCGGAGCTTGCGCTCTGCGCGGGAGCAGAGCGCGTCGAGGGCACGCTCTTCGGAAACGGCGAGCGCACTGGCAACGTCGATATCGTCACGCTCGCGCTCAACCTGCTCTCCGAGGGGATCGACCCGATGCTCGATCTTTCCGATCTGCCGGGCATAAAGCGTTTTTATGAATCCAAAACGCGCATGCACGTCCCCGAAAGGCAGCCCTATTCCGGGCTCTACGCCTTTACAGCCCTCTCCGGCTCGCACGAGGACGCCATACTCAAGGGCCTGCGCTGGAGAGAGGAGCACGGCGAGGAGCGCTGGGATATCCCATATCTGCCCATAGACCCGACCGACGTCGGCCGCCGCTACGACGACCTCGTGAGGATAAACAGCCAGTCCGGCAGGAACGGCGCGGCGTTCATCCTCGAGACGCAGTTCGGTTTTACTCTGCCCAGGGCGATGCGCCCCGAGTTCGGCGAGCTTGTCCGGAAAAAGGCCGACCTGTCCGGCGCGGAGCTCGATTCGCAGGCGGTGTACGACCTCTTCGAGGAGACTTATATCAAAATAAACAGTCCATACAGACTCGCTTCCTATTCCTTCGACGACAAGGCCGTCAACGCGGGCGGCTCGCAGGTCTGTTTCTCCGGCAAGCTATATTATAATGATATAGAATACGATATATCCGGCTCCGGAAACGGTCCTATCGACGCCTTCTTCAACGCGATATCCGACCTGACGATCTCGCGCTACCACTTCGTGAGCTACAGCGAGCACGCCGTGTCTAGCGGCTCCGACTCGCGCGCGGCGGCGTATATCCAGCTCGAGGCTCCGGACGGAGGCAGCGTCTTCGGCGTCGGCCTCTCGCACAACATCTACCTTGCGTCCATCCGCGGGATAATATCAGCCATAAACAGAGGCGTGGCTCTCCGCAGCGTCGCGCAGGCGCCTCGGAGGACCTTCTGACAGCAGCGCATAAAAAACCGCATCGCGATCCGCGATGCGGTTTTTCCGTCTGTGCTCAGTGGGTGATCGTCTCGCCGTTTATTTCGTCGTTGAGGGTTATCCTGTTTTCCTTGGCGAACTTGGTAAGGCCGGCCTTGTAGCCGTCCCAGAACTTTTCCTCTTCGTACTGGTAGTATACCAGGGGCATGTTGCTGTTTTTGAGCTTGAGCTCGATGCACTCGCTCGGTGTGGACTTGAACAGTCCCTTCTTTTCGCAGGGCTTGAAGGTGATGCTGATGAAATCGCTGTACTTAAGATTTCTCATGGCGAAGTTCTTGCCCATCTTGACGACCGCCATCAATTCAGTCTTGTCGAATAAAAGATGCTCTTTTGCCATTTATCTGATGCTCCTTCATTTTTACAAAATGACAGTTTTCTGTGTTTGGCATTATAATACTTATTTACAGGGTAAAAATCAACCTTTTTATAAAAAAGATTATTTGTTTATATCCGGTTTTGGCGTCCTGAAGATTTTTTGTCCGAGCCGTGTGCTGCCTGCGCAGTCCGCTTCTCGGCGGCGTATCCGTCTTCTTCGTGTCTGAAACGTTCTTCCTCTCTTTCCGGTTCGTTATGACAGATTGTACTATCCGCACGGGATAAAATCCGATCTTTTGTGCGTATTTCTATTTGCATTTTCCATACAGATGGTTTATTATAGGTAATCATATTATGACACATGGAGATATGCGTATAACATGTATCCATGAGTCGTACGGGACAGGTGACATCCCGTTTCCCGAAATAGAATTGAGGAGTGAATCGTAAGTGGAAAAACTAATCTGGATCGCACCGATCCTTGCCGTCATCGCTCTGATCTTTGCCGCCATCAAGACGGCGACGGTCTCCAAGGCGGATGCCGGCAACCCGCGTATGAAGGAGATCGCCAAAAGCATCAGTGAAGGTGCGCGTGCATTCCTGTTCTCCGAGTACAAAATTCTTGTTATCTTCGTCGCGGTCCTGTTCCTGCTGATCGGCTTCTTCATCAGCTGGAAGACCGCTGTCTGCTTCCTTATCGGCGCCATCTTCTCCGTCGGCGCCGGCTTCGTCGGCATGAACGTCGCCACCAAGGCCAACGTCCGCACCGCCGCCGCTGCCCAGAAGGGCGGCATGAACAAGGCCCTCGGCATCGCCTTCTCCGGCGGCTCTGTCATGGGCATGTGCGTTGTCGGCCTCGGTCTTCTTGGCTGCGCCCTCATCTACATCATCACCAAGGACGTCGAGATCCTCACCGGCTTCTCCCTCGGCGCTTCTTCCATTGCCCTGTTCGCCCGTGTCGGCGGCGGTATCTACACCAAGGCCGCTGACGTCGGCGCCGACCTCGTCGGCAAAGTCGAAGCCGGCATTCCCGAGGACGACCCCCGCAACCCCGCCGTCATCGCCGATAACGTCGGTGATAACGTCGGCGACGTCGCCGGCATGGGCGCTGACCTCTTCGAGAGCTATGTCGGCGCTCTGGTCTCCGCTCTGACGCTGGGCATTGCCGTTACCGGCACATTCACCGGCGCAGGCGCCCTGTTCCCGCTTCTTCTCGCCGCTGTCGGCATCTTCGCTTCCGTCATCGCCACCTTCTTCGTCCGCGGCAATGACAAATCCAATCCCCACACCGCTCTGAAGATGGGATCCTATATTTCCTCTGCCATCGTCGTGATCGGCTCCCTCGTCTTCGGCAAGATCTTCTTCGGCAACTTCAATGCCGCCATCGCCATCATCGCCGGTCTGATCGTCGGTCTGGTCATCGGTATCATCACCGAGATCTACACCTCCGGCGACTACAGGTCCGTCAAAAAGATTGCCAATCAGTCCGAGACCGGTTCCGCGACGACCATCATCAGCGGTCTGGCAGTCGGTATGCGTTCCACCGTTATCCCCATCATTCTGATCTGCGTCGGCATCTACGTTTCCTACAAGACCTGCGGCCTGTACGGTATCGCTCTCGCCGCCGTCGGCATGCTCTCCACCACCGGCATCACCGTCGCTGTTGACGCTTACGGCCCCATCGCCGACAACGCCGGCGGTATCGCCGAGATGAGCGGTCTGGACGAGTCCGTCCGCAACATCACCGACAAGCTCGACGCTGTCGGCAACACCACCGCCGCCATGGGCAAGGGCTTCGCGATCGGCTCTGCTGCTCTGACCGCTCTGGCTCTGTTCGTTTCCTACGCTCAGGCTGTCGGTCTTGAGATCATCGACATTCTCAATTCCAACGTCACCATCGGCCTGCTGATCGGCGGCATGCTGCCGTTCATCTTCTCCGCTCTGACTATGGACAGCGTTTCCAAGGCTGCCAATAAGATGATCGAAGAAGTCCGCCGTCAGTTCCGCACCATCCCCGGCATCATGGAAGGCACCGGCAAGCCCGATTACAAGTCCTGCGTCGGTATCTCCACCACCGCTGCTCTCAAAGAAATGCTCGTTCCCGGCATCATGGCTGTCGTTGTTCCTCTGGTCGTCGGCATCCTGCTCGGGCCTTCCGCTCTCGGCGGTCTGCTCGCCGGCGCGCTTGTCACAGGCGTTCTGATGGCCATCTTCATGTCCAACGCCGGCGGCGCATGGGATAACGCCAAGAAGTACATCGAGGAAGGCCACCACGGCGGCAAGGGCTCCGATGCTCATAAGGCTGCCGTCGTCGGCGACACCGTCGGCGATCCCTTCAAGGATACCTCCGGCCCGTCCATCAACATCCTCATCAAGCTGATGACTATCGTTTCTCTGGTCTTCGCCCCCATCTTCCTGAAGATAGGCGGACTCATCTGAGGCATTTATTATTCTTAAAGAGGCAGAGGCTGCCGCATATTTGCGGCAGCCTCTGTTCTTATCCGAATAAGACCGGGAAGGAGGCGCTCAAATGACAGGCGATCTGACGAGGGGCAGCATTTTCAAAGTCATTCTCAAATTCTCGATCCCGCTCCTCGTGAGCACGGCTCTGCAGCAGCTTTACAACATAGCCGACAGCGTCATAGTCGGTCAGTTCACGGGCTCCTCCGGCCTCGCCGCGATAGGCGCTGCCTACCCCGTCACGCTCTTTTACATCGCAGTCGCGACAGGCACGGCCATGGGCTGCTCCGTCGTCGTGTCGCAGCTTTTCGGCGCGCAGCGCTACCGCGACCTCAAAAGCGCGGTCAGCACGGCGCTGGTCTCGCTGGCGTTATTCGGCGCGGTCCTCGCCCTGGCGGGAGTGCTGCTTGCGCGGCCGCTGATGCTATTGCTGCGGGCTTCCGGCGAGACGCTTGAGGGCTCGTCGGTCTACCTTGCAGTATATTCGGCGGGCGTCCTCCCCATGCTCCTTTATAACGCCGCCTCCTCCGTCTTCACGGGGCTCGGCAATCCGAGGCTCCCGCTCCTCCTGCTGCTGATTTCCTCCGTTTTGAACATAATCCTCGACCTTGTCGCCGTCGCAGTCCTCGGTCTTGGCGTTCTCGGTGCGGCTTGGGCGACGACCATATCGCAGATCGCTGCCGCCGCGCTGGCTCTTATCCTGCTCTTTACCCGGATGCGCAGGACCTTCCGCGAAACTGATTGTCCTTTCTTCTCCGCTCCCCTTTTCAAAGAGATGACGCGCATCGCGCTACCCTGCATATTCCAGCAGGCCTGCGTCGCGCTCGCTCACACGATAGTGCAGAGCCTCGTCAACACCTACTCCACCGCAGTCATCGCGGGCTACGAGGCGGCGTCGAAGCTCCACAACTTCGCATATATGAGCTTCAATACGCTCGGAACGGCGCTCTCGACCTTCGTAGCGCAAAACCACGGCGCCGGCAAGCGCGAGCGCATCATTCGAGGCTACAATGTCTCGACGCTCATCTGCCTGGTCCTGACGCTTATAGTCATAGCTCTGATGCAGAGCTTTCCGCGCCGGCTCCTCGGCATTTTCACGGACTCGAACGCCTATCCGGAGGTCATAACGACGGGCGTCAGATTCCTGCGCATCATCTCGCCCGACTATCTGCTCATCTGCCTGATTATCACGACGGGAGGCTATCTCCGCGGCGTCGGCAGGGCGCGCGATTTCTTCCTGCTGACGGTCATGGACTTCGCCATAAGAGTCGCGATGTGCTTCGCGCTGACGAAGTGGCTCGGCAGCTATACCGGGCTTTTCTGGGCATGGTACTGCGGCTCCGCCGCGGACTGCCTGCTCTGCTTCATCATCTGGATCCGCGCGATACGCGGGAAAGACCCCGCGACCGCGATCCGGCAATAAAAAAACATATAACAAGGCCCGCAGGGATATCTCACCTGCGGGCCTTTTCTTTTTTCTGCCGGGATCAGTCTCCTGACGGGATGGGGATATCTATGACGGGATACACGCCGCCCTCGCCGGAGCTGAACTGGACGTTAGGCACGGAGCCGTCCCAGTTCATGATCTTCGTATACTCGATGAGCATCTCGGTCAGGGAATTGGCGACGTCCTCGTTGGCCTTCGCCTTGGCCTCGGCCTCGACCTTGACCTTGTAGGCCTCCGCGTCAGCGGCTATCTTGGCCGTCTCGGCCTCAGCCTGCGCCGCGATGACCTTCTTCTCGGCCTCGGTGTTGGCGATGATTATCTGCGCCTCCTGCTCGGTCTGGGTCGTGAGCTTGTTCTGCTGGGCGACCTGCTTGGCCTCGACGGCATTGGTGAAGATGTCGGTAAAGTCGATGTTCTCGATATTGACGTCTATGATATTGATGCCGTAGCGCTGCATCTCGGCCGTCAGCAGATCCTTGGTCTTGGTCGAGAGCACCGTCCGCATCTCTATAAGTCCCTCGGCCGTGTAGCCGGAGAAGACGAGCTTGACGTTTTCAAGTATTCTCGGGTAGATGACGGTCTGATAATAGTTCACGCCGACGCTCCTGTACAGATTCTGGGACTGGGTCTTGTCGACGGAGAAGTTGACCGAGCCCGTCACGTCCGTCTGCTGGATGTCGGAGCTGAACGCCTCGAGCACGAAGGATTCCTTCTGGACGCGGTTGTCTATCTTGATGACGGTCTGGTACGGGAGCTTGAAATTCACGCCCTCGCCGAGGACCTTGTCCTCGACGCGGCCGAACGTCGTCAGAACGCCGGTATGGCCCGCGGGGATGGCGGAGATGCAGCCGCCTATAATGATGATGAGCGGCAAAAGCGCGAGAAAGCAGCGCTTCGTGACCCTGAAGTGCTTTTCCGAGCGGATGACGGAATTGCCCATCCTGTCGGTCGTCTGCTTATGCGTCGTACGGATGCCGCAGATGATGAAAACGACGACTGCGGCGATTATGGCTATAACTACAAAGCCCATGTATAATCCTCCTTATTTCTTGTCCACGGGGTGGATCTTGTATGACGGGTGTCCTTCCCCGCCCATCTGCATGTGCTCGACCCTCTCGTCCTTCATCAGGTCGAACATCTGCATCAGCCAGGTGACGAACACGTATTTACAGCGCACCCTCGGAAGGACGCGCAGTATCCTCTTCATCGCGACGGCGCCCTCGCGGTAGGCCGTCGTCTGGAAGCTCTCATTGAGAAGCAGCAGCGTATAGGGCACGATGTGGTCGAGTATCCTCGCCATCTCCTGCACCTCGCCCTCGAAGCGGCCGGCCGCGTCGCCGACGTTGAATTCCTCCTCGGCCGAGGCAAAGAGCGAGAGGACCGCGTTGCGCACGCTTATCTCGGCGGCAGAGGCGCATACGGGAAGCCCCGACTGAGCGAAGATCTGCGCCGTCCCCAGCGCGCGGAGAAAGCTCGTCTTGCCGGCGGTATTGGCGCCGCGGATGAGCACGCCGTCCATATTCCCGTCGACCTCGATGGAGTTGGTCACGATAGTGTCGACGCCCTCCTCGATGAGCTGGATATCATAGATATCCGTCACGCGGAAGCAGTCCTTCTCCGCCTCGACGACCTTGGGCATGCACATGCCCATGCCCGCCTCGCGAAGGTACCGGCAGAGGGCGAGACCGCTGTCATAGAAGCTGAGTTCGCCCGAGAGCCCGCGGAAGAACTCATATATGTCGCCGGTGATGCCGCTCATGACGGAGTAGACCTCGTAAAGCGCCTCGTTGAGTATCTTCATGGCCTCCTCGACGTGGAGCTGGCCCATTGCGATCTCGGGGGAATCGTCGCCGTTCCGGTCGCGGCCTATGCTGCCGATGAGCTTTTTCAGGGACTTGCCGAGCGATCTGCTCTCGATCTCCGAGATGTCCGCAAGGGACGCGCGGCGGACGGTCATCGTGTCGTCCGTTCCGACCTTTATGCGGAACTCATACGCCGAGACGCTGTCGCGTTGGAACATCTCGCCTATTTTGGATATCTCGTCGAGCGATTCGTTGACGGTCATCTCGGAGCAGAACTGCTTTATGCCCTTAAGGCCCTCGGATTTGACGTCGTACTTGTCGACGGCGTCGGATATGGCCTTGAAATAGGAGACGGTGCTTCGGGCAAAGGTGGACGTCGCGCGGAGCGAGTCGTAGGTGCAGTCGAGCAGGCCCTTGACCGTGCTCGGCACGCCGTAGGTATATATGCTCGTGCACATCTCGTGCCAGTCGGACTGGAGGGAATCGTAGCTTTTGAAGATCATGCGGAGCTCCTCAAGAAGCTTAGGCATGGCTACGAAGTCTACCATGATGTCCTGCCTGTACTTGATGTCCTCCGGGGATTTGAGCGGCTGCTTGAGCGTCTCGAGAAAATAGCTGAAGGAATCGCTGTTGCGGCAAAAGCGCTTGGCGGCGCGGTCTATGGCAAGGTCGTAGACCGTATTGCTCATTTCCTCGTAGCCAACCGTATCTCTCGCGTCCTCTACGTAGTTGCGGAACAGAAGCGAAAATTTCATATCCTCACGCCCCTTCTGCCGGGAATCGGCGGTCGAGCGCTTCCTCGGTCATGCCGTATTTGCGGAGGATATCCTCTGCAAACGAGCTGTCCGAGGCGCGGCGGCGCGCTATCCTGTAAGTCCTGCGGTTGGCGTCGCTCTCGTCGACGATGACGGACAGGAACGGGATGCGTGACTCGCCTATAGCGTGCTGGTGGGTTATATAGATGCCGAAGCTGCCGCTGTCGTAAAACTGCTCAGCGAGCCGCTCCGTCAGGCCGACGGCGAGCTCCTCGCTCGTCGTGGAATAGGTCTCATTGAGCAGGACGAGGGAATTGCCGCCGTGGCGGGCGACTATCTCCTTTATCCTTCGCTGCTCATCGGCAAAGCGGCCCTCGCTGTCGAAGCGCTCGTCCCTCGGGAAATGGGTGAAAACGCCCTCGAGCGGGTATATCTTCGCGCTGTCGGCGCATATCGGGCAGCCGGCGAGAAAGAGCGATACCGCGATGCCCACGCCGCGCAGATAAGTCGTCTTGCCGCCGCCGTTTGCGCCGGTGAGGTAGAAAAACGGCTCCTCTTCGGTAAAGAGCGCGTCGTTGGGAACGATGTGCGTCTCCTCCTTGGCGAGCAGGGATATATCGCGGACGCCCCTTGCGTCTATGACGCGCTCGTCGGAAGGCTCCGGCATGCAGACCGGCATGCCGAGGGCGCGGACCTTGTCCATGAGGCGGGATATCTCGATATAGAAGCCGAGCTCAGGCCCGTAGCGCAGGAACTGCTCGGAAAACAGATCGGAGTAGTCCTCATAAAACCTTTTGAAGATGGTAAAGTCCTCCGGGAACAGCAGCGCGAGGGCGTTCACGATGCGGGGATTGAGGTGCTCCTCTATATCCCTCGTCACTCGCACGTCCTTCAGGCCGAGCTCCTCGGCGCACTTTTTGAGCCTCTCGACTATCGTGACCTCGTCCGTGCGGCGCACCCAGAGCTCCTCTCCGCGCTCACGGAAGCACGAGACGCGGACCTTTTCGAGCCGGGGCCTCATATCGTCGCACAGAGCGCTGACGGCGGAGATCCTCCCGTCGGAGAGCGACTCGCGGAAAAACTCCCTGAAGCGCGAGGCGAAAAAGCCCTCGCCCTTCGCCTCCGCCGCGGCGGAATAAAACCGCATGAGGTGACACATCATGGCGGAGTATATGTAGTGGCGCTCATTGTCGCAGCGGGCCATGTCGAGCGCGCCGCGCAGGCGCTTTACCTCGCCGGCCGTCGCGGCAAGCTCCTCATAGCAGCGTCTCGTCTCGCCGTCTGCAAGCGCGGAGAACATCTCCTGTCTGGGCCTGATGTCCTCGGGCGGGCACATGCGGCTCATCGCGTCGAGCGCGGCGTCCCCCACGAGCAGGCTCAGCTTCAGGTCGACGAAAACGTCCCTGTCTATGACCCGCCCCGTCGGACGGGAGCTGAAGATCAAACTCGGATAATCCATATCTGCACCTTAGTTGAGGAAGTCCTTGAGCTTCTTGCTGCGGGAGGGATGGCGCAGCTTGCGCAGAGCCTTCGCCTCGATCTGGCGGATGCGCTCACGGGTGACGTTGAACTCCTTGCCGACCTCCTCAAGGGTACGGGTGCGGCCGTCCTCGATGCCGAAGCGCAGGCGCAGGACCTTCTCCTCGCGGGGAGTCAGCGTCGAAAGGACGCTCATGAGCTGCTCGCGCAGGAATGTGAACGACGCGGCCTCGGAGGGCTCGGAAGCGCCCTCGTCCTCGATGAAGTCGCCGAGGTGGCTGTCCTCCTCCTCGCCTATAGGCGTCTCGAGGCTGACCGGCTCCTGCGCTATCTTGAGGATGTCGCGTATCTTCTCGACGGGCATGTTCATCTCCTCGGCTACCTCCTCGGGCGTCGGATCGTGTCCGAGCTCCTGAAGGAGCTGACGGGAGACGCGGATGACCTTGTTTATCGTCTGGACCATGTGGACGGGGATGCGTATCGTCCTCGCCTGGTCGCCGATGGAGCGGGTTATCCCCTGGCGAATCCACCAT
>JAEFAK010000128.1 GCA_016287555.1 Oscillospiraceae bacterium | reverse complement strand
TTGCTGTATTTCATAATTACACCTCGTAATTCAATGTATATACATTGTACCACAAGGCATATACATTGTCAATATCTTATTAAAATTCAATATAATTTAAGCAGGCTCAGTAGAGCCTGCTTAAATCTTTTTATCAATCAAGGAAATCTCTGAGTTTCTTTGAACGGGACGGATGGCGGAGCTTTCGAAGAGCCTTCGCCTCAATCTGACGGATTCTTTCACGGGTTACGCCGAAGGTTGAGCCAACCTCTTCAAGCGTACGGGGATGTCCGTCCTCAAGGCCGAAGCGAAGTCTTAACACCATAGCTTCTCTCTCTGTAAGAGTTTTAAGAACATCGTCAAGCTGCTCTTTTAAAAGTAACATTGAAGCCGCATCAGCAGGAGCAAGCGCATCATCGTCAGGAATAAAATCACCTAAATGGCTGTCTTCCTCTTCGCCTATGGGTGTTTCGAGTGAAACAGGCTCCTGAGCGATTTTAAGGATATCGCGTATTTTCTCAACAGGCATGTTCATCTCCTCCGCAACCTCCTCCGGCGTGGGGTCGTGCCCCAGTTCCTGAAGCAGCTGACGGGAGACGCGGATGACCTTATTTATCGTCTCGACCATGTGGACGGGGATGCGTATCGTCCTCGCCTGGTCGGCGATGGAGCGGGTTATCGCCTGGCGAATCCACCATGTCGCGTAGGTGGAGAACTTATAGCCCTTGGTGTGGTCGAACTTCTCGACGGCCTTGATAAGGCCGAGGTTGCCTTCCTGGATGAGGTCGAGAAAGAGCATGCCGCGGCCGACGTAGCGCTTGGCTATGCTGACGACGAGGCGGAGGTTGGCCTCTGCCATGCGTCTGCCCGCCTCCTCGTCTCCCTCGGCCATGCGCTTGGCAAGATCTATCTCCTCCTCGGGAGTGAGCAGGGCGACCTTGCCTATCTCCTTGAGGTACATGCGGACGGGATCGTCTATGCTGAAGGTCTCCGCGAGGGCGTCGGTATTGGCGATCTCCTCCTCGCTGATCTCCTCATTCTCCTCTATCTCCTCAAGCTCGGACACGTCGGGGACGAGATCCTCCTCGCTGATGGCCGGGAAATCGTCGTCCACGGTCTCAATGCCGAGGGTCTCGAGCGTCTCATAGAACCTGTCTATCTGCTCGGGCTCAAGATGAGTCTCCTCAAAAACGTCGAGTATCTCCTTGATGGTGACGCTGCCGTTTTTCTTGCCCTTCTCGATGATCTCGTTGAGCTTGGCCTTGACAGGGTCGTTCTTCGCCGCCTCCGGAGCCGGCTGTTCTGTCTTCTTCTTTGCAGGCATGTGGTTTCCTCCTTATCCCTCTCTGCTTTCGTAAGCTTTGTTTTCAAGAAATTTATTTCTGGCCGCCATCAGATCGTCCGACTGCGCGAGGCGCTGGGTCCTGATGACGTCTATGTATTGCTTCAGGGTCTGCGGAGCGTCCGCCGCGGTCTGGGGCTTCTGCGAAATGCGGGTCAGCTCCTGCGCCTCCTCGGGCCCCAGCAGCGGAATGATCGCGGCGGGATCGACGCTTTTGAGTTCCTTCGCGCGGTTGACTATTATAGAGTAAACGCTTCCGAGAAAGGGGGAAGTGAACTCCTCGCCCTTCAGGTCGCATTTGGATATGAGCGACGGATCGAGCATCAGCAGTCTGACGACGCCCTCCTCGGCGGCGGCGCTGCGCACGTCGGTATAGCGCATGGAGCGGTCGGCCGGCTGCATGGCTCCGGCGGGCCGCGAGGCCTCTTTTTCAATCTTTTTTTTCGCTGCTGCGGCGAGGCGCTTTCTGGCCCTCTCTATCTCCGCGAGCATCGCCTCGCGCGAGACCCCCGCCGTCTCGGCGGCGCGGCCCGCGTATACCTCCCTCTCGACGGGGCTGGAGAGCTTTGCTATCAGCTCGCCGGCCTTCTTGAGGTATTCCACGCGCCCGTCGTCGCTCTCAAGATCGGCGCCTCCGCGCAAAACGGCCAGTTCATATTCTATGTGGTTCTCGCTCAGACGCATGAGCTTTTCAAAGGCAGGCGCGCCGTAGAGCTTTATATAGTCGTCGGCGTCTATCTTGACCTTCTTCCCCTCCACTACTCTGTCGGGAAGATGCAGGACCTTGACGGAAAACTCGGAGTTTTTCAGGATGCTTATGGCGCGGTCCGTCGCCTTGAGACCGGCAGGGTCGTTGTCATAGCATATGATGATCTCCTTGGCGTAGCGGGAGATGAGGCGCGTCTGCTCGGTCGTGAGCGACGTTCCCATCGTGGCGACGGCGTTGTCTATGCCGGCCTGATGCAGCGTCACGACGTCTATATTGCCCTCGACGAGGAGGATGCTGCCCCGCTTGGTGTTCTTGGCGAGGTTTATCCCGTACAGCGAGCGGCGCTTGCTGAAGATCGCCGTCTCCGGGGAGTTGAGGTATTTCGGCTCGGACCCGTCGAGGCTGCGGCCTCCGAAGGCGATAACGTCCCCCCTCACGTCGATGACCGGGAACATCAGCCTGTTTCTGAACTTGTCGTAGATGCGGCCGTTCTTGCCTGAGCTTACGAGACCCGCGTCGAGCAGCTCGCGCTTGGTATAGCCCTTTTCGGTCATGGCGCGGATGAGCGCGTCCCATGAATCCGGCGCGGCGCCGAGGCCGAAATTGCGGATGGTCTTCGGCGTCAGCTGACGCTTGGCAGCGTATTCGGCGGCGAGGGCGCCCTCCGGAGCGGAGAGCATGGAGTGGAAAAACCGCGCCGCGTCCTTATTGAGCTCGAGCAGGCGCTTTCTGCGCTTCGGCGCCTCGTCGCCTGACTCCTCCGGCACGACCATGCCCGCTCTGTCGGCAAGGAGCCTCACCGCGTCAGGGTAGCTTAGGTTCTCGATCTCCATTATGAAGTTTATGACTCCCCCGCCCTTGCCGCAGCCGAAGCAGTAATAAAGCTGCTTTGACTCGGAGACGGAGAAAGAGCCCGTTTTCTCGTTATGGAAGGGGCACAGACCGAACATGTTCGAGCCCTTCCGCGTGAGCTGGACATAGCTGGAAACGACGTCGACTATGTTGCTGCGCTCAACGAGCTCCTCTATGAAGCTTTCGGGAAAAGCCATTTCCTGCCCCCTATCTGATCTTCCACGCGGCCGGCACGTAGATCTCCTCGAATTTGTCCACCGCGAATTTATCCGTCATGCCGGAGATATAGTCGCAGACGACGCGTGGGCCGGAATACTTCTCGAGCAGGGCGCGGTAGTCCTCCGGCAGGCGGTTCAGGTCGCCCAGATAATAGTTGTTGAGCCCTTCGAGGATACCGAGCACCTTCGATTCCTCGCCCTTGGCGACCGGATTGCGGTATACCCTGGCGTACATGAAGTCATGGAAACGCTCGACGACGGCGGTCATATCCGTCTCCATGCCGACTTCGCCCGTGCGCTCGCCGTATTCGATGACGGCCTTGATGAGCGTATTCAGGCGCTGGCTGTACTTGGCGCCGACGGTCTGACGTATCTCTTCCGGGATATCGTCATCGGTCAGGATGCCGGCGCGAATGGCGTCGTCGACGTCGTGGTTTATATAGGCGAGCCTGTCCGCGAGGCGGACTACCCTGCCCTCCAGCGTGCAGGCCGTCCCCTCTCCGACGTGGTTGAGGATGCCGTCGCGCACCTCATAGGTGAGATTGAGACCGCGCCCGTTTTTCTCGAGCACGTCGACTACGCGCAGGCTCTGTTCGTTATGCTGGAAGCCCTCCGGGCAGAGCTCGGCGAGAGCTCTTTCGCCCGCATGGCCGAAGGGAGTGTGGCCGAGGTCGTGTCCCCAGGCGACCGCCTCCGTCAGGTCCTCGTTGAGGCCCAGCGCGCGGGATATCGTCCTCGCTATGCGCACGACCTCGATGGTGTGGGTCATGCGGGTCCTGTAATGGTCGCCCTCCGGCTGGAGGAAGACCTGCGTCTTATGCTTGAGGCGGCGAAAGGATTTGGAATGGACGATGCGGTCTATATCCCGCTGAAAACAGGTCCTGATCTCGCACGGCTCTTCTTCGACCATGCGGCCGCGGGACTCCGCGGAAAGCATGGCTCCGGGATTGCAGAGGATCCTTTCGGCCTCCTCGCGTCTTTCTCTCGGCGTCGACATATTTCCCGCCTCCTTCGACTGAAATATTGGATTACGACTATATAATACTGTTTTTTTCTCGAAAACCCTTTTTATTTTTGATATTGTTTATAAATAGTTTTTTCAAATCGCCGAAAAGCCACGAAAAGTATAGACATTATCAGACTTATATAGTATTATTTAGTATTATTAGTTTAGATAAAAAAGAGAAAAACACCATCTGTTGTATGGCAGGTCTTTAATGGAGGTCCGGATGAAAAAAGCAGCAGTTATCATGGGCTCGGACAGCGACGCTCCCGTCGTTTCCGCCGCGGTCGACAGGCTCAGATCCTTCGGCATCCCCGTCGAGACGAGGATAATCTCCGCTCACAGGACTCCCGACGCGGCCTCGAAGTTCGCTTCCGAGGCGGCGGAGAGAGGCTTCGGCGTCATCATCGCGGCCGCCGGCAAGGCGGCGCATCTCGCGGGCTTTCTCGCGGCGCATACTACCCTTCCCGTCATCGGCCTCCCGATGAAGTCCTCCTTCATGGACGGGCTCGACAGTCTTCTCTCCGTCGTGCAGATGCCGACGGGCGTCCCCGTCGCGACGGTCGGTGTCGGCGCGGCCGAAAACGCAGGCATCCTCGCCGCGCAGATTCTCGCTCTCTCCGACGAGGACCTTGCGGCCAGGCTCGCGGAGTTCAAGGCGGAAATGACCCGCAAGGTCATCGAAAAGGACGAGTCTTTCGGCGAAAGGCTCGACTGATCAAATCCTACAG
Organism: Oscillospiraceae bacterium; assembly: GCA_016287555.1. GTDB lineage: Bacteria > Bacillota > Clostridia > Oscillospirales > Oscillospiraceae > RGIG7949. The sequence goes on along the minus strand of JAEFAK010000128.1, from coordinate 806 downwards.
ACACAGGAGCGTTCATTATGGGCGGATTCTTCGGCGTCGCCTCAAAGCGCGATGCTGTCATCGACGTTTTCTTCGGCACGGACTACCACTCCCACCTCGGCACGCGCCGGGGCGGCATGGCCGCATGGGACCCTGAGATAGGGCTCCAGCGCGAGATACACAACATCTCCAATTCCCCCTTCCGCACCAGATTTGAGGGGATAACGGACGAGATGCGCGGCTGCTCCTGCATAGGCTGCATCAGCGATACCGACCCGCAGCCCCTGCTCATCCGCTCCGCGCAGGGCACCTACGCCATATGCGTCACGGGCAAGATAAACAACGCCGACGAGCTTGCCGCGAAGCACCTCGCCGGAGGCGGGCACTTCAACGCCATGACCGGCGGCAAGGTCAACACCACCGAGCTCGCCGCGGCGCTGATAGACAAGAAGAGCACCCTTGCCGAGGGCATCCGCTTCGCGCAGGAGGAGGTCGACGGCTCGCTGACCATCCTCATTCTCCGCGACGGGGGCGAGCTCATCGTCGCGAGAGACAGGCTGGGCAGGCTCCCCGTCCTTCTCGGCAGCAGCGGCGACGGCTGGTGTGTCTCCTTCGAGTCCTTCGTCTTCCCGAAGCTCGGCTATACGAAGGCCTACGAGCTCGGTCCGGGCGAGATAGTAAGCCTCACGGCAGACGGCATGAAGCAGCTCGCGGAGCCGGGAAAGAAGAAGCGCATCTGCGCCTTCCTCTGGACCTATTTCGGCTATCCCAACTCCACCTATGAGGGCGTCAACGTTGAGGTCATGCGCTACCGCAACGGCGCGAGC
>JAEFAK010000127.1 GCA_016287555.1 Oscillospiraceae bacterium | reverse complement strand
GCGAGTGGGACAGGCCGTATACGACCATGGACCCGAAGTGCGAGGGCGTCGAGGTCCGCGTCTTCGGCGAGATGTTCAAGAAGGGCTATATCTACAAGGGCAAGAAGCCCGTCTACTGGTGCCCGCACGACGAGACGGCGCTGGCCGAGGCGGAGATAGAATACGCCGACGACAAGTGCCGCAGCATATACGTCAAGTTCGCCGTCAGCGACGACAAGGGCCTGCTGGCCGGCAAGTGCGACCTGACGAAGACCTTCTTCGTCATCTGGACGACCACGACCTGGACCATCCCCGGCAACCTCGCCATCTGCCTCAACGCGGACTTCACCTACGTCCTGCTGCGCGCGGAAAACGGCGAGACCTATATAGTCGCCGAGGATCTGGCCGAGGGCCTCATAAAGACCGCCGGCCTCGAGAATACCGAGGTCGTCGGAAAGCTGCGCGGCCGCGACATGGAGCTCATGACCGCCCGCCATCCCCTCTATCCGCGCGAGAGCGTCGTCATCCTCGGCGACCACGTCACGCTGGAGGCCGGCACGGGCTGCGTCCACACCGCTCCTGGACACGGCATGGAGGACTACGCCGTCTGCCGCAAGTACGACAACGAGGGCAAGACGAACATAGGCGTCCTCGTCCCCGTCGACGAGCACGGCTTCATGACCGAGGAGGCGGGCCCCTTCGCGGGACTGCGCTACGATCAGGCCAACGATGCCATCTTCGCCGCCCTGCAGGAATGCGGAGCGCTCCTCGCCTCGCAGGAGATAGTCCACCAGTACCCGCACTGCTGGCGCTGCAAGCAGCCCATCATCTACCGCGCCACGGACCAGTGGTTCTGCTCGGTCGAGGCCTTCCGCAAGGCCGCGCTCGACGCCGCGAAGGAAGTCAGCTGGACGCCCGAATGGGGCGGAGACCGCATGGAGAGCATGATACGCGACCGCGCCGACTGGTGCATCTCGCGCCAGCGCCGCTGGGGCCTCCCCATCCCCGTGTTCTACTGCTCCGAGTGCGGAAAGCCCGTCTGCGACGACGCGACCATAGAGGCCGTCTCCGGCCTGTTTGCCCGCGAGGGCTCCAACGCCTGGTATGAAAAAGAGGCGGCCGACATCCTGCCCGCCGGCTATGCCTGCCCGCACTGCGGCGGCAAGACCTTCACCAAGGAGGTCGACACGCTCGACGGCTGGTTCGACTCCGGCTCGACCCACGTCGCCGCGCTCGCGGCCGACGACGAGGCCTGCTGGCCCTCCGACCTCTATCTCGAGGGCGCGGACCAGTACAGAGGCTGGTTCCAGTCCTCCCTGCTGACCGCCGTCGCCACACGCGGCAGGGCCCCCTACCGCGCGACGCTGACCCACGGCTGGGTCGTCGACGGCGAGGGCAAGGCCATGCACAAGAGCCTCGGAAACTCCATAGCTCCCGAGGAGATCATCAATAAGTACGGCGCGGACCTGCTCAGGCTCTGGGTCGCGAGCTCGGATTACCGCGTCGACGTCCGCGTCTCCGACGCGATATTCAAGCAGCTCTCGGACATCTATCTGAAGATACGCAACACCGCGCGCTTCATCCTCGGCAACCTCGACGGCTTCGATCCGAACGCCGACTCCGTCCCCGTCGAAAAGCTCTGCGAGCTCGACCGCTGGGCGCTCGCGAGGCTCGACGCGCTCATCGAGAAGGTCCGCGCGGCCTATGAGAGCTATGAGTTCCACATCATCTACCACGCCATCCACAATTTCTGCGCCGTCGACATGTCCTCCTTCTACCTCGACATAGTCAAGGACCGCCTCTACTGCGAGGACAGGACGGGCGAGGCCCGCCGCGGCGCGCAGACCGTCATATTCGACATTCTCGACGCGCTCGCCCGCATGCTCGCGCCCATTCTCGCCTTCACCTCGGAGGAGATATGGGCCGCCATGCCGCACCGCGAGGGCGACGATCCCGCCTCCGTCATGTTCAACGACATGCCCGCCGGCTTCCCGAGGCTCCCGGAGGACCGCGAGGCCGCCTGGAACACCGTCCTGCGCCTGCGCTCGGACGTCAACAAGGCGCTCGAGCTTGCCCGCGCGGAAAAGCTCATCGGCAAGCCGCTCGACGCGGAGGTCGAGATAAACCTGAACGGCGCGATAGCGCCCGAGCTCCTCGAGGGCTTCGACCTCAAGAGCATCTTCATCGTCTCCGGCGTCCGCTTCACCGAAGCCGCCGTCGAGGGGCTCAAGGGCGAGACAGGCGTCACCGTCGCCGTCCGCGCCAGCGAGGAGCCCAAGTGCGCCCGCTGCTGGACCCACGATCACGACGTCAACGAAGCGGGGCTCTGCCCGCGCTGCGCCGCGGTCGTGGAGCGCATGGCATGATCTACGTCGTCGTCGCCGCGCTCGTCGTCGCCGCGGACGGGCTGATGAAGGGCTGGGTCGTCGAGAACATCCCCGAATACGGGGAGCACGCCTTCCTGCCCGGCATCATGTCCCTCACCAACCACCATAACTACGCCGCAGCCTTCTCGCTTTTCGGCTCGCTGCGCGTGCCCATACTCATATTGACGGGCATTTTCGTCCTCGTCGTAATATGGGCGCTCGTCACGGACAAGCTCCCCGGAGTCTTCCCGAGGCTCCTCGCGGGCATGGTCCTCGGCGGAGCCGTGGGCAACGCAATCGACCGCCTGACGAGGGGCTACGTCGTGGACATGTTCCGCACGGATTTCGTCAACTACGCGATATTCAACGTCGCGGATATCTTCATCTCCTGCGGCGGGGCGCTCTTTTGCATCTGCCTCATCTTCGGCAAGTCCTTCCGGGAAACGAGGCTGAAGAAATGACGCTGACGGTAGGCCCGGAAAACGCCGGGACGCGCCTGGACGCCTTTCTCGCGGCCGTCGGCGCCGTCCCCACGCGGAGCGCGGCGCAGGCCTTCATCGAGAAGGGCCTTGTCTGCGCGCCCGACGGCTCGCCGCTGAAAAAAAACCGCATTCTCTCCGAGGGCGAGCGGATAGAATTCTCCCCGCCCGAGCCCGTCCCCGCGAAGCCCGAGCCCCGCGACATCCCGCTCGACGTCGTATACGAGGACGGCGACGTCATCGTCGTCAACAAGCCCAAGGGTCTCGTCGTGCACCCCGCTCCGGGGCACTTCGACGATACCCTCGTCAACGCCCTGCTCTTCCACTGCGGGAGCAGTCTCTCCGGCGTGGGCGGCGAGCTGCGCCCCGGCGTGGTCCACCGCCTCGATATGGACACATCCGGCCTCATAATTGCCGCCAAGAACGACCGCGCGCACCTGAGCCTCTCGGCCCAGCTCGCTGACAGGACGCTCAGCCGCAAATATGAGGCCGTCGTCATAGGTCACCTGCGCGAGAGCGAGGTGACCGTCTCCGCGCCGATAGGCCGCAGCCCGGCCGACCGGAAGAAAATGGCCGTCACGGAGCGCAATTCCCGCCCGGCCGTGACGCATTTTTTCACGCTTGAGGAGTTCCCCGGCTACGCGCACCTGCGCTGCGTTCTGGAAACGGGCCGCACGCATCAGATCCGCGTCCACGCCGCGCACATAGGCCACCCCGTCCTCGGCGACCCCGTCTACGGCGGCGCGCGCGAGGGCTTCGGGCTGACGAGCCAGTGCCTGCACGCGCGGGAGCTCTCCTTCACCCACCCGGCGACGGGCGAGCGCATGACGCTGACCTCCCCGTTGCCGGAATATTTCGAGGCGGTGCTGGCAAAGCTCCGCAGGCTCTGAGAAAGGAATAGCGCCATGGATATCGAAAATGTCAACGCGCTCGGGCGCGAGCTGGAGGAGCGGCTCATTCTCCGCTATGCCCCCATCGCGCTGAAGCTCATCTATTCCGAGGACGAGATCCCGGAGGGGACGAAGCGCCCCTTCGACGATGAGGGCGACCGCCTCGCCATGTGCCAGGCCTTTGCGCTGGTGCGCCGCGAGCGCAGAGCCTATACCATGTTCAAGGACGACCACTGGTGCGTCTGGCCGCTGGTCTCCTATAAGATGTGCCCCCTTGAGGAGGAGGACTATGAGTTCATGGGGACCAAGTTCTTCGTGAAGGACCCGAAGCGCGGGGTAAAGTTCCTGCGCGAGGAGTACCCGATGCTGGAGGGCGAGGCGCCCATAGGCTTCTCCATAGCCCCGCTCGCCAGCTGCACCTTCGAGCCCGACCTCGTCTGCGCCTACTGCGATCCCGCCCAGATGCGGAGTCTTCTCATGGCCGCCAAGTACGTCACGGGCAACATGCTCCCCGTCGTGCTCGACCCGGTCGATTCCTGCGTACATTCGACGATCCCCGTCCTCAATGGGCTGGATTTCAACGTCACCTTCCCCGACCCCGGCGAGTATGAGCGCGGCCTCACGGACGAAAACGAGGTCATGTTCACCTTCCGCGCGGAGCGGCTGACCGAGCTCGTCGACGCGCTGCGCCATTTCGACAGGATAGGCATGAGCTACCGCGGCTTCAAGAAGGAAATGAGCATGAACTTCCCGCGCCCGCCCTTCTACGAGGACATGTTCAAAAAGTGGGGTCTCGCCTCCGGCCCGGTCTGGAAGCGCGGCAAAAAATAAAATGGGGCTCCCTCGCGGAGCCTCTCTTTTCAAAACACAAGACGGAGGAAACGCAGATGCTCACTATCGAAAAGCTGCATGAGCTCGGCGCGGAGCTTGAAAAGCTCTTCCTGCTCAAGACCGCCCCGCTCGCCGTAAGGCTCATAAACAGGGACGAAACTCCCGAGGGTTGCCGCGTCCCGTCGGAAAGCGGCGAGCATTTCGCCCTGTGCCAGGCGCTGTCCTACGTGCGCAGGACGCGCAACGCCCTGGCCATGTTCCCGGAGGATCACTGGTGCCTCTGGCCGGTCATCAACTTCCGGCAGGGCCCGCTCACCGAGGAGGACGTCCGCACCCTTTCGGCGACGTATTTCATCCGTGACCGCGAGGCGGGCTACCGCCATTTCAGCCGCGAATACCCCTACATAGCCGAGGAGAAGGCCTGCGAGGGCATGGTCATCGCGCCGCTGGCGGCCTGTTCCTTCGAGCCGGAGGCCGTCATGATATACTGCGAGCCCTCGCAGCTGCGCCAGCTTCTCATGGCGTCGAAATACGAGTCGGCGGAGATAACCCGCTCCTCCTTCGATACCTGCGATTCCTGCGGCGCGTCGCTCGTCCCCGTGCTCAACGGGGAGCTCCCCTACAACGTCTCGATACCCGACGCGGGCGAATTCGAGCGCGGCCTCTGCGGCGAGAACGAGATGATATTCACCCTCGCGGCGGAAAAGCTGGAGGCGCTCGCCGAGGCGGCTCAGACTCTCAGCGACAGGGGCTTCGGCCTGCGCCAGCTCGCCTACGACCTGCGCCCGGACTACCCCCGCCCGCTCTTTTACGACAACATGTTCAAAAAATGGGGCCTGACCAGCGGCGGCCCGCTCTGGGAGATCCCCGGCAGACGATGACAGACCGTCCCGTCATCGCGAGAAGCGAAGCGACGCGGCGATCCACAGTCCCATTCGCATGAAAAACGGATCCCCACGCCGGTGTATCCACCGGCTCGGAATGACAAAGGACGGGCGCGATTCCGTCATCGCACCATTTTCGCCGTCTCGCGCAGAGCGAGACGGTGTTTTTGCCCTTTTCTGTCCGTTTTTTCGGACATCACCTCAGCTATCCTACGTTACAGATACAGGGAAACGCTCCCG
>JAEFAK010000126.1 GCA_016287555.1 Oscillospiraceae bacterium | reverse complement strand
CAGCCTCTGACCCCTCAAAAACGGGCAAAAAGCCGCTCTCCGGCTCCGGAGAGCAGTTTTTTTGTCCGATGTGTTGACAAAATGATATCATAGTGATATCATATGAACAAATCTTATGGGAGGTCCCGACATGGAAGAGAAAGTATTAGCCAGAAGAAAGTACGGAATGGCAGTTTTGATCATTTCCATCCTGCTCTACATAGCCGCGATAATCGGATTCATAGCGACCATTGCCACCGGCCTGACGCTGCTCGGCATAATCTGCGTGCTGTATATGTGCCTCGGCTGGATACTATGGATCGGCCTGAAGGTGCTCAAGCCGCAGGAAGCCCTCGTGCTGACGCTCTTCGGAAAATACGTGGGCACCTTGAAGGGGGCAGGGTTTTATTATGTAAACCCGTTCTGCTCCGCTGTAAACCCGGCCGCCAAGACCAGACTCAACCAGTCCGGCGACGTCGACGCGGGCGGGAAGGGGAACATCCTCGTCGCCCAGCCCGGCGCCCAGCAGGCGGCCGAGCTGCCCAGCAAGAAGATATCGCTCAAGATCATGACGCTCAATAACTCCCGCCAGAAGATAAACGACTGCCTCGGCAATCCCGTCGAGATAGGCATAGCCGTCATCTGGCGCGTCGTCGATACGGCGAAGGCCGCCTTCAACGTCGATAACTATAAGGAATATCTCTCGCTTCAGTGCGACGCGGCTCTGCGCAACATCGTCCGCATCTATCCCTACGACGTCGCTCCCGGCGTCGATACGACGGGCGACGGCGTGGCCGATGAGGGCAGCCTGCGCGGCTCGAGCGAGGTCGTCGCCGAGCGCATCAAGAATGAGATACAGTCCCGCGTCGGCGAGGCCGGCCTTGAGATAATCGAGGCCCGCATAACCTACCTCGCCTATGCCCCGGAGATAGCCGCCGTCATGCTCCAGCGCCAGCAGGCCAGCGCAATCATCGACGCGCGCAAGATGATAGTCGACGGCGCCGTCGGCATGGTCGAGATGGCTCTCGAGCGCCTGAAGGAGAACAACGTCGTCGATCTCGACGAGGAGCGCAAGGCCGCCATGGTCTCTAATCTGCTCGTCGTGCTCTGCGGCAATCAGAACGCGCAGCCGGTCGTGAACTCCGGCAGCCTCTACTGATATGGCCGATACCGAAAAAAAACAGATACCTCTCCGTCTGAACGCGAAGCTCTACGCCGCGCTCGCGGCGTGGGCCGAGGACGACTTCCGGAGCGTAAACGGGCAGATAGAATACCTGCTCACGGAATGCGTCCGCCAGCGCAAGAAGAACGGGAAGTACGTCGGTCAGGAGATCGACGTGCCGCCTGAACTCGACGTCTGAGGGGAGGGCAGGAAGAATGTCAAGAGGACCTTACATCCTGCTGGGAAAGCCGGAGCGCGTCTATCACATAGTTTTCGGCATCCTTTCGCCGCTGCTGCAGATAGCGCTGATCGTCTGGCTGGCGTGCATATTCCGGACCCTGCCCGACAAAGTGCCCACGCACTATGACTTCGCCGGCAACGTGACGGGTACGAGCGGCAAGGGCACGCTCTGGATAATAGTTCTTTTCGGGCTCGTGAACGATATCGGCATGTGGGGCGCGCAGTTCCTGCCGCGTTCGGCGATGAACACGGGCGTCAGAATGACGACGCGCAACAGAGAGTACGTCTACGGCTGCGCCAAGGACCTCCTGGTCGAAATGCGCCTCGGACTGTCGGTCCTGTTCGCGTCCTTGTCCGTGCCGCTCATCCTCGGACACGAGCCGGGCACGGCGACGTGGATCATCCTTGCTGCCGCGATGATAATACCGATAGTCAGATACGCCGTCCGCGTGTCTAAGGCAAAGAATCTATAAGTTTACATAATGCATAGACTGGCCGAGATAAGGGAGAACACAATGAAAAAGAAAACGATCACGCTGATACTGTCCGCAGCGCTCATACTCACGTTCGTAGCCGGATGCGCTTCCCGGCCCGCCGATCCTGCGCCGGCCCCGACTGCGGCTGTCGAACCGACCGCCGAGCTGACTCCGGCCCCGACTTCCGAGCCGACCGCGACTCCGGAGCCAACTCCGGAGCCGACGCCTGAACCCACATCTGAACCCACGCCCGAGCCCGCAGCCGAAAACGCGCTGACGGAGGAGGAGCTTGCGGAGTTCAACGGGATGCTCGCAACGATCGTGAACATGGGGGAGGAAGACGCTTATGTTTCCGACGTGAGCTGCTTTTTTACCTCGTATTACGACGACCCGAGGGATCTAGACCTGCGGTATTTTCTGCGCTATTATCCGTATTCCGAGCCCGTGACCGACGAGACTGAATTCAATGAGATAAAAAAGCTTGACAACTGGCCGTTTCCGGAAGCGGAAAGCCTTGAAAAAATGCCCGTGCCCGTACACAAGATGCTTCGCGAGGACATCGACGCGACGCTGACGAAATATGCCGGCATCACGACCGCCGACCTCAGCGGCGTCGGCGCGGAAGGCGTGTTTTATCTCGAAGAATCCGACGCCTATTATAATTACACGAGCGATTTCGGACCAGGAACGTTTCAGGCCTTGCGCGGCGAGCGCGACGGGGAATTTGTGGCGCTCTATAACGAGAGCGAACACGGCGCGGCGGCGGTCCTGCGCCTTGAACTCGTCGACGGACGCTGGCTCATCAGAAGCTATACGCTTATCGAAAACTGACCGAAAAGAGGGAACGTTTTGGACGCTATAAGGACAGACAGACTGACGAAGACCTACGGCCGCGCCAGAGGCATAACGGAGCTGAGCCTCGCCGTCGAAGAGGGCGAGTTTTTCGGCTTCATCGGCCCCAACGGAGCCGGCAAGAGCACGACGATACGCCTGCTCCTCGGCCTCATATCGCCGACGGGCGGCGGAGCCAGGGTCCTCGGAAAAGACATAGTCAAAGACAGAACGGCTATCCTCGCCGAGGTCGGGTATCTCCCGTCCGAGGCCGCGTTTTACGGCGGCATGCGCGTGCGCGAACTGCTGGAATACTCCGCGAAGCTGCGCCGCAAAGACTGCCGCGAGGAGGCCGCGAGGCTCTGCGAGCGCCTTGAGCTCGACGTGACGCGCAAGGTAAACGAGCTCTCGCTCGGCAACCGCAAGAAGGTCGGCATCGTCTGCGCCATGCAGCACAGGCCGCGCCTTTATATCCTCGACGAGCCGACGAGCGGGCTCGACCCGCTCATGCAGGAGGCGTTTTTCGGGCTGCTCTGCGAGCGAAACGCCGAAGGGGCGACGGTCTTCCTCTCGTCCCACGTGCTCCCGGAGGTCGCGCGCTACTGCCGCCGCGCCGCCATAATACGCGAAGGGCGGCTGCTCGCGTGCGACAGCGTCGAAAACCTCTCCGGCGCGGGCTTCAAGCGCGTTTCCCTGCGCGGAGCGAAGGAGATGCCCCGCCTCGACGGCGTGCGCGACTTCAAAACGGACGGAGACTCGATGAGCTTCATTTACAGCGGCGAGCCCGCCGCACTCATAGCCGAGCTTGCCCGCGTCGGCCTGACGGACGTCAGCATAACGGATCCCGACCTCTCCGAGGTGTTCATGCACTACTACGAAGGGGGGAACGTGTGATGCCGGTATTCTTCAAGGAACTCAGACGCAACAGGCTGCTGATCATCATATGGAGCGCCGCCTCGGCGTTCATGCTCGCAGTGAGCCTTCTGATCTTTCCTTTTCTGGTCTCGCAGCTCGGATCGCTGGCGGAAATGAACGAAATGCTTTCCGCTTTCGGAGAAGACGCATCGAGCTTCATGGACTACACGGGGTATTTTGCCTCCGAGATAGTCAGCGTGCTCGGCATAGGCGGCGCGATCTTCGCCGCGCTAGTCGGGATAAACGCGCTTTCCCGCGAGGAGCGGGAGCATACCGCGGAATTCCTGCTGACCCACCCCGTTCCCCGCTCCCGCGTCGTGCTTGAAAAGCTGCTTTCCGTCATAGTCGCCGTGTTCGTTCTCAGCGCCGTTTCCGCCCTGCTCTCCGCGGCCGTGAGCGCCGCGATAGGGGAGAAGGCCGAAGCAGGCGCCATAGCGCTCACGTTCCTCGCGCATTTCATCCTGCATATCGAGATAGCCGCGATGACCTTCATGCTCTCCGCGTTCATGAGCAGGGGAGCCGTAGCGGCCGGGCTCGGCGTCGCCTTCGGGACGTACGTGCTCTACCTCATCGCGAACATCGCCGACAAGCTCAGGCCGCTCAAATACATAACCCCCTTCGGATATGCCGAGAGCGGATACATCGTCGCCAACCGCGCCATCCATGCGGGATACCTCGCCGTCGGCCTCGCGATAACGGCCGTATGCATCGTCCTCGCGTTCGTCAGGTTCTGCAGAAAGGATTTTCTGAGCTGAAAAAAAAGAGAAAGCGCCGCTCCGGGGAAATGTACTGCCCCAGATTATACGAACAGCACAAAAAGCACCCCTGGTAGGAAGAAATAAGTTTTAAGCGGAGTGGCGCAGCGTGAGCGGCGCCACTCCAGTTTTTAACTGGATACGTTCATGGTTGTAAAAATGAATGTAACGATCAATCATTTCATTTGCTTCTCTGAAAGAGGACGGTTTGTGTCTGTAAATGCATTCGGATTTCAGGATCGAGAAAAAGTTTTCTGCCATTGCGTTGTCATAGCAGTTTCCCCGTCTTGACATAGACGGTGTTATGCCGTATTTTTGTGTTAGCTTAAAATATGCTTGGGAAGTGTATTGAAAGCCTTGGTCGCTGTGGAGTTGCAGCTCTGCAGCGACCTTCTTTTTCTCTTTGCGCATGGCAAGACGGATCGTGTCCAATACAAGATTGATCGTTTGCTCTGTTCCGGTTTTGTAAGCAACGATGCTGTTGTCGTACAGGTCGCGGATCATGGATAGAAAGAGTATGCCTTGCTTCGTGTGGATATATGAAATATCCGTTACCCATTTATGGTTCGGTCTGTCGCTTTGAAACTGCCTGTTGAGAAGGTTTTCATAGCGATATACCTGCTGCCCCATATTGATCCATTTTCTGCGCCGCCGGATCTCAGACAGCAGATCGTATTTCTTCATTACTCTCAGCACAGTCTTTGGATTTCGGTAGATTCCGTTGGCCGCTAACGCAAGCTGCATTCTTCGGTATCCGTAAGTACTCCTGCATTCCTGCTGCTTTCGGCGTATCGCTTCTGCTAAGTCTGCATCCCTGTCAGGCCTATCCAAACGATGAATGAAGGCATAGTATCCGCTTCGGGATACACCGAAAAACTTACACATGATGGACACCGAGTATTGCTCTCGATGGCGATGAATCACAGCATACTTTACCTTCGGCCTCACTTCCTTTCTTTGGATTGCAGAAAATCCCGCAGCAATTCATTCTCCATCTTGAGCCGTTGGTTTTCGTACTTATACTCCTGAAGTGTTTTTGCCGGTTTCCGTCCCCGCTGTTTTGGTACGCCTTGTATCTGCTTATTCCTTTCTCTATACAAGAGCCATTTTACCACGTACTTATCCTTAAAACCGTAATACTCTGCTATCTCTCGCTGTGTCTTCCCTTCCTCTGCCATTGCTTTAATGCTCGGTAAAAGTTCCTGGACATGCGTGTATTTTCGTTTCGCCATAACAACACCCCCTGATGTAGTTCTATTTTCCTACATCAGGGGGTGCTTTGTCTATTGTCCGTTTTTACTGGACCTGTTCAA
>JAEFAK010000125.1 GCA_016287555.1 Oscillospiraceae bacterium | reverse complement strand
ATGAACTTCCATTTATTCTTTTTCCACCACATGGCAGCGACCTTCCTTCAGCATAAAGCCTTCCCCCCTCGGGGGAAGGTGTCATCCGCCGTTCAACGCAGGGCGGATGACGGATGAGGGGCAACGCCGCCGGACTGACGGGCGGCGCGTATGGCGCGGGACGAGAGACGGGAGATCCGGGCCGATGAAGGCATCGGCCCCTGCGCGCCTCACTTGGACCATTACTGTTACAGCAGCTTTGCCTTGCTGAGCATGTTATAGACCATCTGCGCGATCTCGCAGCGCTTTATCTGTTCCTGCGGATTGATGTTCAGCGCGGATTTGTCGAGGATGCCCTGATCGTAGCAGAAGGCGAGCGGGCCGCGGGCAAATTCCGAGACGCTCATATAATCGCCGAACGAGGCGAGATAGTCTCTCCACCCGCCGGAATAAGCATCCGGATTCATGCCGCAGAGCTTCGCCGCGCGGGCGACCATCGTCGCCGCCTGCTCGCGGGTTATATTATCGTCGGGACCGAACTTGCCGCCGCCGTAGCCGTTGACGATTTTGTAGGCTGTCGCGGTGCCGACCCAGCCTGCGTACCATGCGTCGGAGGCCACGTCGGAGTAGGCGCTCGTCTTCTGCGCGGTCATGCCGAGAGACATGATCGTGATCTTAGCGAACTGCGCGCGGGTGATCTTGTCGTTGGGGCCGAACTGGCTGGCGTTATAGCCGTTGATTATCCCGCGCGCGGCGAGGGCCTCGATCGCGGCCTTGTTGGGGTGTCCCGCGATGTCGGGGAAGGTCGTGCCCGCCGCCGTGACGGGGACCTTATTGACGGCCGGATCCTTGCCGGGCAGGCCGTAGGCCGGCGCGACGGGGGTCGTTATCGAGATGGCGTCGCCCATGCGGTAGAGGCTGTTCTGCCCGTTGGCCGCGCGCTGGGCGGCGACGAGGGCGTAGAGCCCCTGCTCGGAGGACATGAGGTTGTTGCCGCTCTCCTCGGAGGAGTGGAAGAAGCTGCCGTTGGAGTTGCGGTAGGTCAGCAGCTCGTCGAGGACGGACTTGCCGTTTTTGACGAAGCGGGAGTCTGTCAGCGAGACGCCGAGCTCGCACAGTCCGACGACGATCTGCGCGCAGGATTCGCTGGTCGCGAAGCCGTAGGAGCTGCTGAAGCCGCCGTCTTCGCCCTGCATCTTGCTGATGCAGTCGAGCGCCTTGTTGATCGCGTTCTTGACTGCTGTCTGCGACTGGTACTTGGCGAGGGCCTGCAGGGCCATGCCGGTTATGTCGGCGTCGGCGCTGCCGTTTTTGTAGTAGGGGGTCGAGAAGAGGTTCCAGCCGCCGTCGTCGAGCTGGGAGTCGACGATGCGGTTGACGTACATCTGGCGCGTGGCCTGCGTCTTGCCGGCCGGCGCGGTCGGGACGGCGTAATTGCGCGAATCGAGGGCGATGAGCGCCCAGATCGGGCCGTTGAGGCCCTGCCAGCAGGTCTGATCGAAGTCGCCGAGCGGCGCGACGAGATTATACCCGCCGACGTTGGTCGCGTCCTTGCCTATGGCCGCGAGCGCGATGACGACGCGGGAGTATTCGGTATACTTGCGCGTGTCGAGCACGCCGCCCTTGTCGATGACGTACTGCTCGACGGCGGAGTAATAGTCCTGATAGTACTTGTCCGGGACGGAGTAGCCGCTGCGCGCGAGGCCGAGGACGGCCCATTCGCCGCCGACGGCGCCGACGGTCGGCTTCGGCACGGCCGCATAGATATATGCCGCGGAGTTATTCACCCTCGAACTGCCGGGCGACGACGTCGCCGCGAGGGCAGCAGAGCCGAGCCCGAACAGGAGCGCCAAGGCGAGGATGATGCTTATGATGCGCTTTTTCATATTTATTCCTCCCGTTTCAGCGGAGAATGGACAGATCGACCGATTATTAAACTATTATAGCACATTGCCGCGCGCAATGGAAGAAAAACCGCGTAAACCGGAAGAAAAAACAGACGAAGGCACGGCAAACGCCGTGCCTTCGTCTGTTAGGAAGAGATCTGCAAAAGTGAAGGAGTATATGAAAAAGACTGTGCTTTTCGCTACCTCTGTGTTCCGAGGAAAAACAGCGCCAGCGTCCCCGGTCCGCTGTGGGCGCCTATGACAGGGCCGATGTCCGAAATATGGGCGGCCTTGTGCCCGACGGCCGCGGCGATCATGTTCTCAAGACGCTCCGCATCCTCGATGCAGTCGCCGTGGGAGATGAAGTATATCCCGCCCTTCGGGTCGATCGCGGTCTGAAGGTATTTGTCCGCCATCGCCTTGAGGGCGAGCCTGCGCCCGCGGACCTTGGACATGTTGATGAGGTGCCCGTCGTCGTCGACGTGGAGGACGGGCTTGATGCCGAGGACCGTCGCCGCGAAGCACGCAGCCGCGCTGACGCGGCCGCCGCGCTTGAGGTAGACGAGGTCGTCGACGGTGAACCAGTGGCAGACCTTCGGGACGGTCTCGGAGACGTAGGCCGCGAGCTCGTCGAGTCCCGCGCCGGCGTCCCTGCGCTCCTTCGCCAGATATACCAGCAGTCCGTGCCCGGCGGAGGCGCAGAGCGAGTCTATGACTATGACCCTGCGGCCGGGATACTTTGCCTCGACCTCGCCCGCGGCGAGCTGGGCGGAGCCGAACGTCCCGCTCAGGCCGGAGGAGAAGCAGATATAGAGCACGTCGCGCCCTTCGGATACCTCGCGCTCGAAGACCTGCGCCAGGTAATCGGGATTGGCGGCGGAGGTCTGGAAGACGACGCCCCCGCGCATCATGTCATAAAACTCTTTCACGGAGACGTCACGGTCGGTGCAGTCCTCGGAGGATTCGACGTTCTTGAAGGTCAGGTCGAGGCGGCGTACGCCCCATTCGGCGAGTTCGGATTCTTTGATGTCGCAGCCGGAGTCGGTCAGGATGATATAGTCGCTCATGGCGTCTCCTTATGGATGGATATTTTCTATCCGCCCGGAGACGCGGCCTTATGCTCTCATGCGGTCGAGCTCCGTTTGGATCCTCTGTTTTATCATTTCGCTGAGCTCCGGCGCGCGCATGCCGGCGTACTCCTCCGGCCGGACGGGCGGGAGGACAGATACGCGCACTGTCGCGGGGCGAAGACGCCCGCGCTCCTCGAAGCATTTATAAGATCCGTCTATCGCAAACGGAACTATGACGCAGTCGGACTTGAGCGCGGCCTTGAACGCGCCGTGCTTGAACTCGCCCATCTCCGGGCCGCGGCTGCGCGTCCCCTCCGGGAAGATGACGACCGAGCGGCCCGCGGCGAGCTTGGCCGTGACCTTGAGGATGCCCTTGAGGCTGTCGCGCGGGTTCTCGCGGTCGATGGGGATGGAGGCGAGCAGGTCGACGCAGATATTGACGACCGGGAGCTTGGCTATGGACTTTTTCAGCAGCAGGCACTTCATCGGCCCGAGGTATAAAAGCGCCACGAGCGCGTCGAAGTAGCCCTGATGGTTGCCGACGTAGAGCGCGCCGCCTTCGGGCAGGTTTTCCCGCCCCTCGACGACGATCTTCGCCCCCGCGACGCGCGCCATAAAGCGCACGGGCGGCGCGAACACGGCCGCCGCGGCCCTGTTCGGCCCCGCGTCCTCGCTCTTGTCCCTGAAGAGCCAGAGCACGAAAAAGACTGGGGAAAGCACAAGCAGCAGCAGCGCTGCCAGAAAGACCCATATGACCGTTCGTATCACGTCAGCTCACCTCGCCGGTACGATTGCGCCGCATGGCGCAATGATAATTATATACCATTACCGTACCGCCCGCAACTCCCGCGCCGCGCGGCGCGGAGAGAGCTTTCTTGTCGAAAAAACGAGGTAAACTTGCAAGATGGATCATTAAATCTAATCTACAAGATTAGATTACCACAAGCAAAGGATCATGTCAACAGAAAAAATCGGAGAAGCCCTTGATTGGCGGATCAGGAGGGGATATAATGCAATAAAAGGAAGTGACGCACTCATGACGTTTGACAAGGCGCTCATAGCGGGCAAGCTCAGGCGCTGGGAAAAGTACCTCGACGAATATAAGCTCCCCGACTGGGAGGATATCCCGGATATAGGGCTGTATATGGAGCAGGTCATCGTCCTGCTCAAGTATTATCTGGATTATCTTCCCCCCGAGCTCAAGGAGGAGCAGTTTCTGACCGCCGCCGCGATAAACAACTACGTGCGCAAAAAGGTCATGCCCGAGCCCGTCAAGAAGAAATACTACCGCGTCCACATAGCCTATCTGCTGATAATATGCTCGCTCAAGCATTCTCTCAGCATACCGACGCTGCAGACGATGATCCCCGTGGACCTCTCCGTCGAGGAGCTGCGCGAGTTCTACAGGTCGTACGCGCGCCGCCACAGGCTCGCCGCGAAGTACTTCATCGAGCAGGTCAGGGAGATGGCCGCCGGCGTCCTCGACCACGAGGGAAGCTCCGAGATATCCACGGCGAGCACGGCCGACCTCATAACCATGTCCGCCGTCGTGAGCGGGTTTTCGCGTCTGCTCGCGGAAAAGCTCCTGCTGCTCGAGGGCAAGAGCCTCGAGGAGGTCGGCAATATCGAGGTCAGGCGGCCGGAAAAGTAAAAGAGCGTCAAACAGGCATAAAAAGACCGGAGGAACGGTTCGTTCCTCCGGTCTTCGTTTTTAAGCTCAGAACTTGGGAAGCCCTGCGAAGCTCGCCTGGAGCTCCTCGTCGGTCGGGATGTAGTCGTCCATGAGGCCGTTGTGGAACTTCTCGTAGGCGACCATGTCGAAGTAGCCCGTGCCGGTGAGGCCGAAGACGATGTTCTTGGCTTCGCCGGTCTCGCGGCACTTGGCCGCCTCGTCCATCGCGACCTTGATCGCGTGGGAGCTCTCCGGAGCGGGGAGGATGCCCTCGACTCTGGCGAAGGCCTCGGCCGCCTTGAAGACCTCCGTCTGCGGGACGGAGACCGCTTCCATGAGGCCGTCGTCGTAGAGCTGGGAGAGGACGGGGCTCATGCCGTGGTAGCGCAGGCCGCCGGCGTGGTTCGGTGCGGGGATGAAGTTGCTGCCGAGGGTATACATCTTGGCCAGCGGGCAGACCATGCCGGTGTCGCAGAAGTCGTAGGCATAGACGCCGCGGGTGAAGCTCGGGCAGGAGGCGGGCTCGACGGCGACGATGCGGGCGTTCAGCTTGCCCTGGATCTTGTCGCGCATGAAGGGCGAGATAAGTCCGCCGAGGTTGGAGCCGCCGCCGGCGCAGCCGATGACGATATCGGGGACGATGTCGTATTTCTTGAGCGCGGCCTCCGTCTCAAGGCCGATGATGCTCTGGTGCAGCAGGACCTGATTGAGGACGCTGCCGAGCACGTAGCGGTAGCCCGGGGTCGAGGTCGCGACCTCGACGGCCTCGCTTATCGCGCAGCCGAGGCTGCCGGTCGTTCCGGGGTGCGCCTCTAGGATCTTGCGGCCGACGTTGGTCGTCTCGGAGGGGGAGGGGGTGACGGACGCGCCGTAGACGCGCATGCCCTCGCGGCGGAAGGGCTTCTGCTCATAGCTGACCTTGACCATGTAGACCTTGCAGTCGAGCTGGAAATAGGAGCAGGCCATGGAGAGTGCCGTGCCCCACTGGCCGGCGCCGGTCTCGGTCGTGACGCCCTTGAGGCCCTGCTTCTTGGCGTAGTAGGCCTGGGCTATGGCGGAGTTGAGCTTGTGCGAGCCGGAG
>JAEFAK010000124.1 GCA_016287555.1 Oscillospiraceae bacterium | reverse complement strand
TATCGGAGCGGAGCTTTTTCTTGTTTCGGCTTTTAATCTATCTCGATATCGCCGGAGGTGGTCCTGACGCGGCAGAGCGCGCCGGAGGGAGTGCCGTAGGGCGACACGTGATCGCCGGAGGTGCTCTTGAGGTCGTACTTGAAGGAGTCCGGGTCTGCGAGCGTGAGCCTGACGTCGCCGCTGGTCGTGTCGACGTCGATCTCGCCGCTGACGAGGCCGGATATCGTGACTTCGCCGCTGGTCGTATGAACCTTCAGCGAGCCGACGGAGAGCCCGCGGGCGATCACTTCGCCCGAAGTGGTCGTGATGTCCGTCCTGCCAGCGAAGACGCTGCCGCTCAGGTCCATATCGCCGCTGACTGATTCTGCCTTGAAGCTCGCCGCCTCGCCGGAGAAGCGGAGGCCGCCGCTGGTCGTGCTCAGATCGAAGTCGCCCTCGAACGAGCCCTTGACGATAAGGTCGCCCGAGGTGGTCGAGAGGGACATGTCCCCGCCGAGCTCGAAGCCCTCATCGATCTTGATATCTCCGCTCGTCGTGGCGACGGTCATGCCGCCGTCTATCTTCAGCGCGGGGAGATATACGTCGCCGGATACGGTCGCTATCGCGCCGGGGACGCAGTTTTCGGGGACCTCGACGAGCAGGGTGCGATACTCATCGGCGACATGACTGTCGGGAAGCGCGAGGGATCTGTGCTTTTCCATGACCTTGAGCGCACGGCCGTCGAGCTCTATCTCGAACCAGCGGTCCTCATTTTCCCAACAGGTAATGCGGTATTCGCCCGAGTCGCCGACGACGAATTTGACGTCGCGCGAGATCGTCGTGAGCTCAAGCCCCTTGACGTCCGCGGCGGAGAAGGTCTCCGTGCGCTTGGCGTATTCGCTGCTCTCGACGCCGGATATCGTGTTGAGGAAACCGCCCTCGAAGGGATTCTGCCAGCCGCGGCTGCGGCTTTGGAAGAACGTCACGGCGGCTCCGACGAGCAGCCCGACGACTATGAGGCAGACTGCGACTATGATCGCGACTTTAGCTGATCTTTTCATTTTATTTATCCTTCTTTCCGACTATGAGGCGCTTCACGCCGCGCCACATGAGTGCGATTAGCTTGAATATGCCCTTCGCAGCGGCCTTGGCGCCGACGAAGACGAGGATCGTAAGTCCCGCGAGAATGAGCGAGGCGGCGAAGCCCGCTATGGCTATGGGCGGATCCTTGAAGATGAAGTATATCCCGCCGATTATCGCCGCTATCGCTGCGACTGCGAAGGAGAGGACGACGGCGAAGAGAACTATGACCAGCGCGATGAGGACGACGTCTATCGCGAGGACGACCGCCGCGAAGGCGAGAAGCAGAGGAAACCAGAGCGGAGCGCCTATTATCAGCAGAACCGTCTTCCATGCGCCGCCTCCGGAGCGCTTCTCCTTTTCTTTATGTATGCGCTGCCTGACGACGGCGGGGAGGGGCTGCTCGGCGAGTATCGTCCTCGCCAGCTCGTCCGGGTCGCCTATGGAGGCGACGGCCTCGGCCTCGCTCATGCCGTCCTCAACGCGGTCCTGTATCATCTCGGCGTAGTAGCCGAGGCGGCTGTTGCGCTCGCTCTCGTCGAGCTGCATTATCCCATTTTCGAGCTCGCGCAGGAATTCATTAAGAGTCATGTTCGCAGCTCTCCTTTACGAAATCATATACCGAGGCCATCTCCTGCCAGCTCTCGAGAAAATCAGAGAGCTGCTTTCGTCCCGCGTCGGTTATCCTGTAAAACCGCCTGAGCCTTCCGTTGTGCTCGACGGAGTAGTCCGTCAGCATTTTCGAGGCCTCGAGCCTTTTCAGGATGGGGTACAGCGTGGATTCCGAGATCGTTATGCAGCCGGACAGATCCTTTATGATCTGATATCCGTAGGAGTCCGCGCGCCGCAGCACCGCGAGCACGCAGACGTCCAGAAGACCTCGCTTGAGTTGGGCATCTAACATACGGATACCTCCCTTCGCCAAATACTATATAACGCATAGTATAGTGTGTCAAGTGGTATTACGCGAAAACCGCTCTGTAAAATACATAAAATAAGCCGAAAAAACAAAGAAAGAATTGTATAATATCACTGCAATCTATTGAAAAAGGTCCCGCATCTTATTATAATTAAAGAAAAAGCCCTTTCGCCGGGGAGCAGGAAGGCCCGGCGCGGGCGAATAAGGGGGAACTTATAAATGACACCGGAAGCTCAGAAGAAATTCGATGAAAAAATGGCCCGCGTGATAGCCGCGCGTACTCTCAAGGAACCCGACAGAGTGCCTATCACGCCGTCCGCGGCGCTTTTCCTCGTCTTCAACGCCGGCTACACCGTGGCGGAGGTCGTCTATGACGAGACGCTCGAGAAGCACCGCAAGGCGCTCATCAAGTACCTGAACGAATTCGATCCCGACAACAACCCCGGCATGGCCAACATAGACGCCGGCCAGGGCAAGATGCTCGAACTGCAAAATCCCAAGACGATGCGCTGGGCGGGCATGCCCGGCAATATCATCGACGAGAACTCGCTCCAGCAGTACGTCGAATTCCCGATACTGCTCGACGACGAGTTCGACGAGTTCAATTCCGACCGCACGGGCTGGACGCTGCGCAAGGCCATTCCCCGCACGTCGGGCCTGCTCGAGCCGCTCGGCAAGATGAACATCTCGACCAGCGCGCCCATGGTCGCGGCGGAGTTTTCAAAGCCCGAGGTCAGGCGCATGATCGAGGATCTCTGGAAGCTCCACGACATGCAGGTCGAGTATAATAAGAGAGTCGCCGCCATTCTCAAAGAGACCAACGAGATGGGATATCCGACGCTGACGGGAGGCATAGGCGGCGGAGCTCCGTTCGACCAGTACAGCAATTTCCTGCGCGGCACGCTGCTGAGCCTCTCCGACCTCTACGACAGACCGGAGGAGGTCCTCAAGTACGTCGAGCCGGTCTTTGAAGCGAGCATAGCGCGCATCAGGGCCGCGAAGGGCAAGTTCGACGGCAAGCACGTCTTCATGGCCCTCCACAAGGGCATGGACGGCTTCATGAGCCAGGAGCATTACAGAGACTTCTATTGGAAGTATCTGCAGAAGGTCATCTGCGAGATAATCGACGCCGGCATGGTGCCGTACGTCTTCACGGAGGGCAAGTACAATACGAGGCTCGACTTCCTGACCGAGGTCCCGCCCGGAAAGGTCATCTACCACTTCGAGGACGTCGATATGGCCATGGCCAAGAAAAAGCTCGGCAACATCGCCTGCATAACGGGCGGCTTCCCGACGTCGCTTCTCGACTGGGGCACGCCGCAGCAGGTCATCGACGAGACCAAGCGCCTCATCGACATATGCGCGCCCGGCGGCGGCTTCATCTTCGAGACGGGCTGCGGCATGTGCAACGCCAAGCGCGAAAACGTCGTGGCCATGTTCGAGACCGTCAAGGAATACGGACAGTATAAATAAATAAGCGCGCGATAAAGGCGCGGGATCAGACCGCTCCGCGGGCCGGAAACGGCCCGCGGCGGT
This sequence comes from Oscillospiraceae bacterium, assembly GCA_016287555.1. Taxonomy (GTDB): domain Bacteria; phylum Bacillota; class Clostridia; order Oscillospirales; family Oscillospiraceae; genus RGIG7949. The sequence goes on along the minus strand of JAEFAK010000124.1, from coordinate 2,208 downwards.
TTGGATAGAGTTTACATAATATTTACAGGAGATTGAAACAATGCCGCTTATCCACCTGAATTTCCAAAGCAAATACCTCGGCGTAGAGACGGATGTTAACATAATACTTCCTGCGATGCCGAACGGAGCCGATCCGGAGGAGTTTTACCGGAGCGGGAGGAAGTATAAGGTCGCCTGGCTCATGCACGGGGGCTTCGGTGGCTACGGAGACTGGCTGCGCCTGACGAACATCGAGAGATACTGCATCGAGCGCGACCTCATCCCCGTCATGCCCAACGGCCTCAACAGCGGCTTTTCCAATATCGACTTCGGCATGTCCAAATACTCCATGTTCGATTTTTTGACCGGGGAGCTCATGCCCCTCGTGCAGGGCTGGCTGCCCGCCTCGGACAGGAGGGAGGACAACTTCATGTGCGGCCTCTCCATGGGCGGCGACGGGAGCCTCAAATACGCGGTCAACAATCCGGACAAGTTCGCCGGCTGCGCCGTGCTCTCGATGGCGCCCGTCCCCGTATACGAGCCGGACGGGACGATAACTCCCCGCGTGCAGACCAAGATAAAGCGTCTCGGCGGGCTGGACGAATACCTCGCAAGCTATGAAAACGTCTGGGGAAAGCTCGAGCAGATCCCCGCCGGCAAGCTGCCGAAGCTCTACGTCGCCTGCGGGAAGAAGGACAGGGATGTTTATCCGCGCTTTCTGAGATTCAAAGAATACATAGAAAAGCTCGGCCACGAGGCCCTTTTCGAGGAATTCGAGCAGTACGGCCATGAGTGGCCGCTCTGGGACGAGTCCATTCAGCGCGCCTTCGATTATTTCGGCATTGAAAAGACCTCCCGCTGAGCGGGGGAAGAATAAAGCTTCAAGGAGAAAATCGCCATGTCCAACGCAAAAGACCTCGAAAACCTGATGCGGCGCATAGTCGCCCGCGGCATCCCCGGAGCCTCCATTTCCGTCTATAAGGACGAAAAGCCCCTCTACGAGGGCTGCTTCGGCTATATGGACTTCGACCGCAAAAGGCCTCTGACGCCCGACGCGCTCTTCCGCATGTACTCCATGACTAAGCCCGTCTCGGCGCTCTGCGGCATGATCCAGTATGAGCGCGGCGTCTTCCTCATGGACGACCCCGTCTCGGAGTATCTGCCGGAGTATAAGGACCTCAAGCTCAGCGTCAGGCAGCCGGACGGCACGTGGACGGTCGAGGATTCCAAGACCCCGATGCTCATGCGCCACCTGTTCAATATGAACGTCGGCTTCTACGCCCACGACGGCAGCCCGACGGACGTCGGCATGCAGGAGATGAACAAGCGCCTCGGCGGGACGAAGTTCAAGGCCGGCTACGACCACCTGACCGAGATCAGGAATCTGCCCTCCATCCCCATGTATTTCGAGCCCGGCACGCGCTGGCAGTACGGCTACGGCCTCGATATCATGGCCGGCGTCGTGGAGGCCACGAGCGGCATGGGCCTCGGCGATTTCATGAAGAAGAACATCTTCGATCCCCTCGGCATGAACGATACGTGGTACCGTTTCCGCGATGGCTGGCAGGAGCGCGTTGTCGACTGCGTCAGGCGCGACAAGGAGACCGGCCGCTATTTCAGGATGACCGACGCCATGGGCGATCCGCTGGACCTCGGCCACATGCCCGAATGCAAGTATGAGAGCGCGTCGACCGGCCTGCTCTCGACCCTCGGGGATTATCAGAAGTTCTGCCGCATGCTCGCAAACGGCGGCGAGCTGAACGGCGAGCGCATCGTCGGCCGCAAGACCATAGACATGATGCGCCGGGATCTGCTCCACGATCAGCTCGTCAAGGATTTCTACAATCCCAACCTCATCGGCTACGGCTACGGCTACGGCGTGCGCACGCTCGTCGATCCCGTCGCGGGCCTCTGCAACGGCTCCGTGGGCGAGTTCGGCTGGTGCGGCGCGGCGGGGACGTGGATGTGCGTCGACCCGTCCGAGAGGCTCGCCGTGACGTTCATGCAGCAGGATTTCATCTCCGACGAGCACTACGTCCAGCACAGGCTCCGCGCCGTCATCAACGGCATGCTCGAATGATCGCATAATAACGCAAGACCGCCCCGTCCGATCTTGAAGTGAACCCCAAAAGTTAGACAAAGTTTTTAATTAAGCGACCTGAAGGGTCTGGTATCTGTGTTGAACAGGTGTCAGGCCCTTTAGTTTTAACTTGATCCTGCGGTTATTGT
>JAEFAK010000123.1 GCA_016287555.1 Oscillospiraceae bacterium | reverse complement strand
TCATCCTCCAAACCAGACTCCACGGTCACCACCATGGACTCTGTGACGATCGCCACGACAAGGCTGCCGTCCTCGAACAGCACACAGGGTAGATGAAAGGTATTGAGCCAGACCTTGTTCGTGCCGTCATCCCTGAAAGGCGAAGCGTTGGAGGAGGTCGTGCCGCTGAGGACCTGAGCCTTCACGGGGAAGCGGATATCGAAGTATTCGCAGGTGGCGACCGTGTCGCTGTACTCGGCCTCGAACGCCGGGTTGAACGTGACGGTGAGATTGTACCCGCTCTTCGTGACGGTAAAGTAGTTCGAAGTGACCTCGAATTCGTTGCCGGTCGCCGGCTTGATAAACACCTTAACGTCGGAGGTGATCGAAGGATCGGCGAACGTGACGCCGAACTCGGAGCCTCTGCCGTCGTTGATGTTGGGAAGCGTGTCCGTAAAGACGATGTTGGCTATGTCGTACTTCGTGTCGTATGCAGGTACGGCGCGGAGCGTATAGGAGAAGAACTCGTTCTCATGTACCGGAACAGGTACGTCAGTCGTATACGTGTCGTCGCGTATCGTCTGGCTCTTGGAAAGCACGACGCCGTAGCTGCCGAGCGCGTAGGTATTCCACGTCGCCCTCAGGTTGTTGCTCAGCCACGCGACGTTCGTGTCGCTGTGGTAGGTCTGCTGCGCATGCTCTGTGGGATCGACCCAGTATATAATGTCGAAAGACTCTAGCGTGCAGATACGGCCGTAGATATCCGTGTTCTTCGACGCACTTATGATGGCGTGGATCGTGTTGGTCTCGGGATCGTAGTCATAATCCGTAAATGCGATCGGATTACCGGAGGTGCGCTTATAGGCTAGCGTTCCGTCTCTGAACGTATAGTTTGCCGGGATCTGATCCCAGAACTCAATGGTTGCGAATTCGACTCCGTCTTCATACTGCTCGTTGGTGATCGTGATCTTGTAGCGGATGCTTGCAAGATTCGAAACGACCGTGACGCCGCCTTCTGGCTCCGTCACAGCGCCTGTACCGATGGCGTAGGCGTCGGCCGTCTTGGCGATCGACTCCGAAGCGTTTTCCTCCGTGTAATAAATATCTACGGAAGCCTCCTTGTTTTCGACGCTTCCTGTCTCGGGCTGATCCTGAATTGCCCACCATATCGACTGCACGCCGCAGACGTTATGGAAAAACTTCCTGCCGGTCTCTTCCTCTTCAGTGAGCGGGGCGGAATCCACACGGCAGAGAACGCCGAACCAGAAGCCCTCGCCGGGGCCGATCTTGAGCGGCGAGCCGTTCTTCTCGGACACGCCGAATTTTATGGCGCCGTCATGCCCGCTGCACGAGCCCTGATACTGCACGAAGCCCATGATGGTTCTCTGGTTGTTGACGATCTTGCCGTCGCTAGTCTGATAGTTGCTCTCAGTGAACCCGTCTTCGTCGATGGCATGATTGAACGCGAGCGCGACCTTGTTTCCTGTCGCGACCGTTATCGGCCAGACTCCTCCGTTTCCGTTGGTGGAACGGTGATCCGTATATACCGTCCAGGCCGAGGTCCTGTTATATGTGCTGTAGGAGTTGGCCTGCGTCAGGGACGTAAGTCTGGTGGCGATCTGCGCATCCAGCAGACCGATGAACGTCATCCCGGCGGGGATATAATCATAAATATACTCGATCGGGGCGTCGTCCGGACCGGCGTTCGTCACGCCGATCTGATAGAAGACGTAGTCGCCGATTCTGTACTCGTTGGTCTCGGTGTCCCAGCCATTTCTGAACGACATGCCGTAATGGGTGTTGCCGGACGTCCAGTCAAAGTAGGAACCGGCATGGTACGCGTAATCACTGACTTTCTTCTGGATGGAGATGTCCGCATGGCGCTCAAAGGAGAGCGTGATCGACGCGCCGGCCACCTGCGTTCTGAAGGTGTAGTCCCCGAGATAAGTCAGGGCATGCGCATAGTTGACAAGCTGGGTAGCCTCGCAGTTCTCGTCCACCTGATAGGCCATGGTCCAGATACCGGTGCAGTTGCCCGGAATGTCTACCTGCGGATACTCGTACTGTAAGGTAAGCGGCTCGTCAGGCGAGGACGGGATATAATTCCACGTCCCGAGATCGCCGGGAGCGTAGGTATAGGTCGGCGCTCCGGTTCCCGTATGGGTGAAGGTCGCGGACTGGAGCGTCATGCCGACCTGAGAGCGGTCGCGGAGCTTGAAGGGCAGGGTCTGCCAGTTTCCGGCGGTGTCCTTGCTCTTGTTGGTGACCCTGACCTGGAAGTAGACGACGTCGCCTCTCTCCACAGTATCGGTACCGGTGATCTCATCAGTGCACTCGGGATCGGAATAGACCTTCTTGTTGATGTTGTCGCCGATGGTCAGGTTCTCCATTGGAACGCTGGGACCCGGGGTGTCTCCGCCGTTGCCCGCAGTGTTGGTTACGGTGAACGGGGTGTTGGCATCCGTGACTCCCGTGAGGACGAATGACTTAGATCCTCTCTTCGTCATGTCGCCGTCGGTGCCAAATGTCGCCGCGGGGACGGTGAAGCCGTAGACCTCTACCTGCTTGACTCTCTTCGACCCGGAATAATTGAGGGGCGAGGTCTGGCAGTCGTACTCGGCCGATGTGTCGTCCTCGAACGTGAGCGTGACGTGGCAGCCCGCGACGCCGGAGATGCTCTGGAGTATGATAGACGTCGGCCAGTAGTCGATGAAGTAGCCCACGTCCGCCTCGTGGCTGTCATTATAGAGTGTGACGGTATACTTGATCGTGCTGGTCCCGTTAGAGTTGCCGGATACGGTACCGGTCTTCAGGAGATCGAACTCCGCAGCGGGGCCGATCCAATCTATATAAATAGTATCGACGCCGCCGGCCGCGCTCGCTATAGGAACGTTGTTCGCCGGCTTCAGATTCGTATACTGCGACTGGGTGCCCGAAGGAGTCGTGCCCGCGGAATAGGATCCGCTGGACATGAAGAAGCGGACGGAATACGGGGTGCCGGAATTGAAATAACGCTTGTTCTCGCCGGTTTGCCCGTTATATGCCTTCTGATGCTCATCGAGCTTTATTGTCGTCTTGATGCCTATGTCGAGGATCCATATGCCGTTGAACCAGTCTACCGTCTGGTTCTCTCTGTTGAACGGCATATACCACTGCTTGGTCGAAGAGTCAAACTTAAGGAAATATTTGCCGGTAGCAGTGTCATAAGTGAGCATGTCGCGCGCGAGCAGATCCGCAAGGCTGAGCTCAAGCGTCGTCTCGGTGTCTCCGACCTTCTGCTTGATGGTAACGGAGGTAACCTCATGAGCAAAATAATCCTTATAAGCGTCGCTGACCTTGTGGGATGTGTCGGTCGCGCCTTCGCCCTGAAACACGAAGACCATCGGATTTCCGACGGAGGTGGCTTCGCAATGGATATTGTACTGCGTGACGTTCTCCACGCCGGGAACGCTGTTGGTGCGGGGGCTAATCGTACCCGGATTGTTTCCTTCGACCCCGGTGACCGTCCAGTTGACCGTCGCGTGCCTGGTAAACTCAGACGGCGCAGCGGCTGCTGAGACGGGGCCTACGGACGAAGAGGCGTGGACCGGCGTGCCCGTGAACGTGCTGTTGCACTCGATTCTCTGAGAGCCGTACTGGTTGCTGCCGTCCGGCAGCTTCCTCGTGTAATCCACCATCTGATCCTTCACGACTCTGACGTAGGTCGTGACGGAGGGCATCGTCAGCTCGGACGTGCCGCTTCCGGTCACGGTCCGGGTGACCTTATATCCGGTGTAATACTCCGGATGGTCCGCGTCTTCATGGAGCCATTCGAATACGGCTCCCTCCGGGGGTACGTTGGGTCCGCTGGTTCCTCCCCAGGAATAAAGGGGGGCGGTCCCGTCAGCATATCCGGTAAGCGCGAAGCGGCAGAACGTGACTGTCTGCACGACCGTGGCGCTCTCCAGATAAGGTATGTAGTTGCTGGTGGAGGAGTTCGTCGAGGGGGTCGTCTCCGCCTTAAAGATAAAGTAATCGGAATCGTTCTTGTTGGCCAGCCACTGATAGACCGTGCCGGAGGGGGACGACTTGCTCATGGTGTTGCTCACGGAGAGCGTCGGGCTGCTGACGGGCATCTCGGAGACCTCAAGAACCGAGTTCTCATACATGGCGTCCGCCGCGTCCATGGAGATATATCCGTTATTGGAGTGCGGCTTGAACATCATCGGGAACTGGAAGTTCTTCTGAATGACGAGGCCTTCGGGGCTCGCCTCTGCCTCCACCGTGAGCGTCAGCGTCGTGTCGTCGACCTGAGTCAGCGTGGCATAATAATTAATGTTGTGCGTCTCGTCGGTGTGCCACAGCGTCCTCGTTCCCAGAGTAAGACCCTCGAAGGCGATGGATTCGAGATTCTGACCCGTGAGGGTAAAGGTCTTGCTATGCGCGGACGTGGTGCCGTTTATGACCTTGACCTCAAAGAAGAATGTCCAGCCGAGCTCTGCCTGCGCGGAGGCGCCGGTCTGAGACCATGTGGAATCGGGCGTCGAGGAGTCCTTCGCGAACTGTGCGGTCATGGACCACGTCCCCGTCTTCGCGCCATCGCCGTCTGCAGAGAGCATTACCATCGGCGCGGGGATGATTGCTTCGCCGCCGTCGCCGCTGCCGCCTTCGGGCTGCTGGCCTTCGTTTTCTTCTTCATTATTAGAAGAATCTTCGGAAGGAACCTCTTCATCCGGCTTGAGGTCCTCTTCTTTGTTTTCTTCCTTGATTTTGGCTTCCTCGTTCTTGAGCTCCTTCTGGATGAGCTCGATCTTCTCGGAAGCAGCCTCGTCCTTCTTGATCTTCTCGCCCTCGTCAGCGAAGACGTTGACGGTGAAGATGGACATGACGAAGCAGAGCACAAGCAGAATGCTCAGTGCTCTTTTGAGAGTTCTGTGCTTTGCCATTATTTCATTTCTCCTTTTCAAAAGAGTTGTGAAATACTGGCAACCGGGCTGTCATGGCCTCGCAGCTTTAGACCCCATGGCTTTGCGTCCCGCCCTTTCGGGCGGTTTGCCTTTTTCACGTATTCCGTGCGGGTAAAGCCTCCGCCTCACGCTCCGCTTCGGGCTTGCCGGACGCCCTTTTTCGGCTCGATCGGCCTCGGATTTTCCCGCTATGTTTACATAATTTGTCCTGCGCTTAATTATGATAAACTAAAGCGCTCATAGACACCTTACTATAACATATTCATGAATATTTGGCAAGAAAAAAAGCGGGATTTTTGGCATAAAATCTGACATTTTTCGCAGTTTTTCGTCAAACCTCAAGATAGAGTATTCATCGGGAGCGTGCCCCAAGATGTCGTGTCAGCCCCGTCAGAGGCGGTTTTTCAGCTCTGACAAGGCTCCCGGAGTTTGCGCGGGGCCGCAAAAGCGCCGTCTTCCCGGCCGTCTCCGCGGTGCCGCGCCGCCGGATCCCGCCGCCATCTCATGCGGTGAACGCGCGGGATGCGCGCAGGACGCTATGCCTTCTCGCGCCAACAGCTCCCTTTGCGAAAGGGAGCTGTCAGCATGCAGTGCTGACTGAGGGATCGGATTCCATCCGCCGTAGGCGCCTTGTTATTCTGAGAGAAAATAAAATTCGGGCCCGATCCCTCCGGCCTTGGACTTCGCCCGGGGCCGCCCCCTCGCAAAAGTGGGCTCCGACACCCCTCATATATTGCGACGAAATCCGCTTCCGCTTTGTTCCGCGCCCATTTTTTCTCTTTTCAAAGGGTTGACAGTTAACTT
>JAEFAK010000122.1 GCA_016287555.1 Oscillospiraceae bacterium | reverse complement strand
CCAGCAGGTAGCCCAGCCACTTTTCCTTGGCGGTGACTTCCGAGGATTGAATGCGACTTGCAGGCAGCTTCATGTTTTTGCTCCTCCTTCGACAGCTTGCGCCTTCTCCGCTTTTTTTCTGATGCTACTATAACAAAAAACCCAGAAGCTGTATTGCATAATTGTAAGATAATCTGTATAATCGTAATCAGATTCAGCAAGGGAGACGGTGCTTGTGACAATAGACTATGATTATCTGGCCCGATCCGTGGCGCGGCTCTCCGGCATTCCGGTGCGCCTGTACCGCGGGAGGGAGGAGATATGCCGCTGCTTCCCGGTCGATCTGCCCCGGGATCCCATGGAGCTCTGCCGCGAAGAGGTCTTCGCCGTCTCCGAGCACGTGGGCTACTATGCCTCGCCGCTGTTCCACTATTACGGCGTCCTCAACGCGGGGGACGTCCGGCTCGTCATCGGCCCCACCGCCCAGATCATGGCGGACGAGCAAAGGCTCCGGGAGCTGGCCTTCCGGCTGGACATGCTGCGGGAGGAGGTTCCCGCCTTCGTGGAGGGCATGAACGCCATCATGCGCCTGCCGGCGGAGACGCTGCTGCAGATGCTGTGCACGCTGAACCACTTTCTGAACGGCGGGGAGAAGCTGGAGCTTTCGGATCTTGCCATCCGCGAGGCGGAGCAGACGCGCATCAAAAGCGGCGTCGAGCAGCGGCGCACCTCCCGCGTCTACGAGCAGGAGACCCTCGCCCGGCAGGCGCACAACACCCTGGCCATCGAGGAGGCGCTGATGAACATCGTCCGCCGGGGGGATTCCGTGGCGCTGAAGCGTTGGCTTGCGTCCGCTCCCGCAGTTCAGGGGGGCACCATCGCCGGCGATCAGCTTCGGCAGCTTCGCAACCTGTTCGTCGTGACGGCCACGCTGGTCTCCCGCGCGGCCATCCGCGGCGGCATGCGCCAGGACGACGCCTTTTCGCTCTCCGACGCCTATATCCAGCGGGTCGAGCTGCTGACTAGTCCGAGCAAGATCCTGAATCTGCAGTACAACATGCTGCTGGAATTCACCGAGCAGGTGGAAAAGCTGCGCCGGGGCCAACACACGACGAAGCTCTCTCTGGATGTGGCCAACTACGTCCGGCACCATCTGTCCGAGCCCATCAGCGTCGAAAAAATGGCCGGGGAATTCTTCCTCAGCCGCCCGTACCTATCCAGCAAGTTCAAGCAGGAAACCGGCCAGTCGCTGACCGATTTCATCCTGCAGGAAAAAACGGAGGAAGCCAAACGCCTCCTCCGCTATTCCGAGAAAACCCTGTCGGCCATCAGCGCCTACCTGGGCTTTTCCTCCCACGGGCACTTCGCCCGGGTGTTTAAGAAGTACGCGGGCCTTACCCCCGGCGAGTATCGGGAAAAGCATCAGGTCTCCTGAGCATGATCAATCCGAAAGACACCGCCGGCGTATACTCTTTTAGGAGGAACAGGAAAAATATTTACACGCTGTCTATCATTTACCGGACAAATGTGGTAGAATAAAAAGCCGAAAAGCCTATTATGAGAAGGCTTTCGGCGTTGTTTGTGGCACCCACGAGGGGATTCGAACCTCCGACCTGCCGCTTAGGAGGCGGCCGCTCTATCCTACTGAGCTACGTGGGCATACAGCTTGGCTATTCTACCGCAGTTTTTCTGCCCTGTCAAGGGAGGCTCTACATGCTGAATCTGGTTTCCATCAAAAAGGACTATTCGTCGGGAGAGTTTACGGTTCATGCGCTCAAGGGCGTGGACTTAAGCTTTCGGGAGCATGAATTTGTCGCGATCCTGGGGCATTCCGGCTGCGGAAAAACCACGCTGCTGAACATCATCGGCGGACTGGATCAGTATAGCTCGGGCGATCTCGTGATCAACGGCAAATCCACAAAGGATTTCACCGACGGAGATTGGGACGCCTATCGCAATCACTCCATCGGCTTTGTGTTTCAGTCCTATAATCTGATTCCCCATCAGACGGTCCTCTCCAATGTAGAGCTTGCGCTGACCCTGTCCGGCGTTGGGGCCGCGGAGCGGCGGGCCAGGGCGGTGGATGCGCTGGAGAAGGTCGGACTGGGGGATCAGATCCACAAAAAGCCCAATCAGATGTCCGGCGGCCAGATGCAGCGCGTGGCTATCGCCCGCGCGCTGGTGAACAACCCTGATATTTTACTTGCGGACGAGCCCACCGGCGCCCTTGACTCCGACACCTCGGTGCAGATCATGGAGATCCTGAAGGAGATCTCCAAGGACAAGCTCATCATCATGGTGACCCACAATCCGGATCTGGCGGAGGGCTACGCCAGCCGGATCATTCGCCTGAAGGACGGGCTGATCGTGGGGGACAGCAACCCCTATCAGAGCCAGGACGAGGAAAGCAAGGCTCCGCTGCCCAAAAAGACTTCCATGAGCTTCTGGACGGCCCTCTCCCTGTCCATGAACAATCTGATGACCAAGAAGGCCAGGACGCTCCTCACGGCGTTCGCAGGCAGCATAGGCATCATAGGCATCGCGCTCATCCTCGCAATGTCGACGGGCGTGCAGCGCTATATAAACGACGTGCAGGAGGAGACGCTGTCCTCCTACCCGATAGTCCTCGAGGCGGAGCAGAACGACCTCGGCACGATGCTCTCGGCCTTCAGCGAGATACGCAGCGCCGAGCCGGAGCACGAACGCGACGCGGTCTACTGCAACTCGCAGATGTACGACATGTTCAACGCCGTCTTCACCTCCGAGCCGACCGTCAACAACCTCTCCGGCTTCAAGACATATCTCGACGAAAAGCTCGCCTCCGGGGAAGGGATAGGCGCTCTCGTATCCGACGTGCATTACGGCTACGACGTCAGGATAAACGGCTTCGTCAAGGGCGAGGACGGGAAATACCATCCCTGCGAGTCCGCCATCCTCTCCGGCGGCGTTCCCGGCTCGGACGGATTTTCCTTCCCCTCCATGCTCGGCGGGCGCTTCGGCTCCTTCGAGCTCTGGGAGGAGATCATGCCCGGAAGGGACGGCGAGTCCGTCTCCGAGATCATCTCCTCGCAGTATGAGCTGCTTTACGGGCGCTGGCCGACCGAAGCGAGCGACGTCGTGCTCATAGTCGACCGGAACAACGAGATAACCGACGTCACCTTCTATGCGCTCGGCCTCATCCCCGAGGAGAACATCAACCGCATCTTCGCCGCCGCGATGACCGGCGAGGAGATAGAGTCCGAGAGCCCGACCGTCAGCTATGAGGACATCTGCAAAATATCATTCAAGCTTCTTCTGAGCGCGGAGCTCTACGCCGACAGGAGCGGAAGCGGCGTCTGGGAGTATATAGGCTCCGACGCGCAGATGCTTGAGCTCGCCGTCAAAAACGGCTTCGATCTCAATATAGTCGGCATCATAAGGCCTGCCGAGGGCGCGCGCTCGGCTTCGCTCTCCGGCTCCTTCGGCTATACCGCCGCGCTGACCCGCCGCATCATCGAGGAAACGGCGAAGAGCGGCCCCGTCCTCGCGCAGAAGGACCCCGCCAACGCCAATACGGACGTGCTGACCGGTCTGCCCTTCGTCATAGACGAGGATGAGGAGCTCTCCGAGCAGGGCAAGGCCGAGGCCTCGCTCGCCTGGTTCGGCTCGCTCTCCGACGCGGACAAGGCGCAGGCGCTCGAAAAGATCTATTCCATCCCCGACGAGGAATACCTCGACTCGGCCGTCGAAGCCTATATGGCCCGCTTCGAGACGCGCGACGACATGGTCGCCCTCGCGGCGGCGAGCTACGGCATGGACGCCGAGACGGCGAAGAGCTTCCTCGCGGCCTATTCCGATGAGGAGCTGGCCGACCTCATCCGCAACTCCGTGCGCGATACGATGCTCGCGGACTACGGCAGCACGGCTGCCGAGCGAGTTTCCGAAATAATGACGGCGCCATCGGATGAAGAGCTCGCCGCCATCGTCGCCGGAATAACGGCGCAGATGCCGGATACGGCGTCGCGCCGCGGTTATCTCACACAGAAGTGGACGGGATCGACGGGCATGCCCGCCGAGGCCGTCATGGCATATCTCTTCGGGCTTTCCGAGGATGAGCTTAACGCCGCCGTCTATAAGGCCGCCGCGGAGGACGCGGCGAGGATGTATGCCGCATCGGCCTCGCCCGAGGGGCCGCAGGCGCTCGCCAAGGCGGCCGCCGCCCTCGACGCCGCCGTCGAAGCGGCGGACACGGAGACTCTCGCTGGCTGGTACGACGTCTTTACGCCGACTGCCGCCTCCGGCAGCTCGTATGCCGAAAACCTCCGCACGCTCGGCGTGCTCGATCTCGCCGCTCCCTCCTCGATAAGCCTGTATGCGGACTCCTTCGAGAACAAGGACGCCATCTCCGACTGCATCGCCGAGTATAACGACTCGATGGAAAACGAGGACGACCGCATCGTCTACACCGACTACGTCGCCCTGCTGATGAGCGGCATAACGACCATAATCGACGCCATATCCTACGGGCTCATCGTCTTCGTCAGCGTCTCGCTGGTCGTTTCGTCCATCATGATAGGCATCATAACCTACGTCTCAGTCCTCGAAAGGACAAAGGAGATAGGCATACTTCGCGCAGTCGGCGCGTCAAAGCGCGACATATCCCGCGTCTTCAACGCGGAGACGCTGCTCGTCGGCTTTACGGCGGGCATACTGGGCATAATCCTCTCGCTGATACTCTGCATCCCGATAAACCTCATCGTCCACGCGCTGGCGAAGATAAACGACATAAACGCCTATCTGCCGCCGGTAGCCTGCGTCATCCTCGTCCTGATAAGCATGGGGCTGACGCTGCTGGCGGGGCTCATCCCCTCCGGCGTCGCCGCGAGGAAGGACCCTGTCGAGGCGCTGAGGACGGAGTAAGCCGGAATAAGCGCAAAAGACCGCCGTCTGCAATTGCAGACGGCGGCTTTTTCTTTGCGTCATGCTTTTTTCTTCTTCCCGGCGAGGCTCATGAGGACTATCGCGCCGATGACGAGCGCCATGCCCGCTATGCGCAGGACCGTCGGCATCTCGCCATAGAATATGCCGACTATCGCGGCGACGACGGGCTCGACCGTCGCCATGACGGAGGCTCTGCCGGGCTCGACGCTTTTGAGCCCCTCCGTATAGAGCAGATAAGGCAGGATGCAGCAGAGTATCGAGATGCCGAGCGCGCCGAATATTCCCTTTGCGCTCGCGAGCCCCGACCAGTCCGCTCCGAACAGGAACGGCACGCAGGCCAGCGATGCGAATATGAAGCTCCAGACGGTTATCGTCTTTGAGCCGTAGCGCTTCGTGGCCGCCTTGCCGAAGATGCTGTAGAGCGCGTAGCCGAAGCCTGAGCCGAGACCGAAGAGAATCGCCCGCGTCGGGATGGCCGCTTTGCTTCCCACGACGCCCGTGACGAGCAGGCACCCCGCGAAGGTCAGCACGAGGGCGGCGATCTTGACGGCGGTCAGCTTTTCGCGGAAGAAGATCGCCGACATTATCATGACGAATATGGGCGCGGTATACAGCAGCACCGCGGCTATGCCGAGGCCGCCGCCCTCGATCGACTTGATGCAGCTGAAATAGCACCAGTTGAAGAAGACGAGGCTGCATATGCCCGTCCCGACGAACATCCAGATATCCCGGAAACGGATGCGGAACGCCTTGCGGTCCGTCACGAGCAGGAACGCCGCGTAAAGGACGGCCGCGAGGATGATGCGGACGGCGACGGCCTGCATCGTATTCAGCCCGGCCGCTG
>JAEFAK010000001.1 GCA_016287555.1 Oscillospiraceae bacterium | reverse complement strand
GGCAAGCCCCACCAGCGTGAAGATGATGCGGCTGACGGTGGCCGTCTGCCCTCCGAAGATCGCTGCGACGATGTCAAACTTGAAAATACCGATGCTGCCCCAGTTGAGCGCGCCGATGACGATCAGAGCCAGCGAGATGCGGTCCATTATCATTTGGAAACCTCCGGTATCGGGCCCGCAGACGCGCCGAGGGAGGCGCAGGTGCCGGCGAGCCTGTATTTCGCCTTTAGTTTGACCCGTTTTTCGTTCCATATTCATATTGCAGGGCAAAAGAGCGTGTGCTATAATCATTTAATATCATAAAAACTTCCGGATCCGAAAGGAGCTTCAAATCCATGAAGAAAGAGATCCTTAAAATACTTGAGAAGGACAGCCGCCTGACCGACGCGCAGATCGCCGCCATGCTCGGACTGACCGAGGAGGAGGTCGCGCAGACTATCAGGGAGTGCGAGAAGGACGGGACGATACTCGGCCGCCTCACGCTCGTAGACTGGGACAAGACCGGCGAGGAGTTCGTCACCGCCCTCATCGAGGTCAAGGTAACGCCTCAGCGCGGCGACGGGTTCGACCGCATAGCCGAGCGCATATATCAGTATGAGGAGGTCGAGAGCCTCTATCTGATGAGCGGGGCCTACGATCTGACGGTCATAATCTCCGGCCGGACCCTCAAGGAGGTCTCGACCTTCGTTTCCTCGCGCCTTTCGACGATAGACGGCGTCGTCGGCACGGCGACCCACTTTATCCTCAAGAAATACAAGGATAAGAACATAGCCTTCGAGACGCAGCCGGAGCAGCAGGAAAGGATGATGTTCTGTTGAGCGGCATAGGCGAGCTCTTGTCGGATAAGGTCGTCTCGCTCGCGCCCTCCGGCATCAGAAAATTCTTCGATATCCTCAACGACATGACCGACGCCATATCCCTCGGCGTCGGCGAGCCCGATTTCGTGACCCCGTGGCACATTCGCGACGCGGGCGTCTATTCGCTGGAAAAGGGCTTTACCAAATATACGAGCAATGCCGGCTGCCTATCGCTGCGCCGCGCCATATCGGCGTATCTGGAGCGGCGTTTCGCTCTGCGTTACGACCCCGAGAGCGAGATAGTCGTGACGGTCGGCGGCAGCGAGGCGATAGACCTCGCCCTGCGGGTCCTGCTCGATCCGGGCGACGAGGTCATAATCCCCATGCCGTCCTTCGTATGCTACGAGCCGCTGACGCGCGTGGCGGGCGGCGTCCCCGTCCTCGTAGAGACGAAGGAGGAAAACGAGTTCCGACTCACTCCCGAGGAGCTGGAGGCCGCGCTCACACCGCGCACCAAGGCGCTCGTCCTGCCTTATCCCTGCAACCCGACAGGCGCCATAATGCGCCGCGAGGATCTGGAGGCTCTGGCGAAGGTCCTGCGCGGGAGAAACATAGCGATCATCAGCGACGAGATATATTCCGAGCTGACCTACGGGACGAAGCACGTCTCCCCGGCGAACATACCCGAGCTTTTCGACAGGACAATAGTCATCAACGGCTTTTCCAAGACCTACGCCATGACCGGCTGGCGCCTGGGCTATGTCTGCGGCCCGGCCGACGTCATAAAGCAGATGCTCAAGCTCCACCAGTTCGCCATCATGTGCGCCCCGACGACGGCGCAGTACGCGGCCATCGAGGCGCTCGACAGCGGCGATATCGACGTAGCGCGCATGCGTGAGGACTATGACCGCCGCCGCAGGCTGCTCCTGCAGGGCGTGCGGGACGCGGGGCTTGAATGCTTCGAGCCGCGCGGCGCGTTTTACATGTTCCCCTGCATAAAGAGCACGGGCCTGACCTCGGACGAATTCTGCGAGCGTTTCCTGCTCGAGGAAAAGGTGGCCGTCATATCCGGCTCCGCGTTCGGCGCGGCGGGCGAGGGCTTCGTGCGCATGTGCTACGCCGCCTCGACGGAGGACCTGACGGAGGCCCTCGTGAGGCTCGGAAGATTTCTCGAAAGACTGTCAAAGGACGGTAAATGACGATGAAGTATATACTGGTAATAGGCGACGGCATGGCGGACGATCCCGTCCCCGAGCTCGGAGGCAGGACGCCGCTGCAGGCGGCGAAGAAGCCCGTTATAGACGCGCTCGCGCGCCGCAGCCTCGTCGGCAGCGTCAAGAACTGCCCCGACGGGCTCCCGGCCGGAAGCGACACGGCCATTCTTTCCATATTCGGATGCGACCCGCATAAGTGCTATACCGGGCGCGCCCCGCTCGAGGCGGCGGCTCAGGGCCTGCGCCTCGCTCCGGGCGACGCGGCCTTCCGCTGCAACATGGCCGCCATATCCGATGAGGACGTCCCGTTTGAGGAAAAGCGCATCCTCTCCCACAGCGGCGGCGGCATAGAGGGAGATAAGTCCAAGGAGCTCATCGAATGGCTCTTTACTGTCCCGGAATTCCGGGACGCGGCGCGCGAAGCGGGCGTCACCGTCAAGCCGACGCTGTCTTACCGCCATATCGCCGTGCAGACCGGGGGAGACATAAGGGGCCTCCGCCTCAGCCCGCCCCACGATCACCTCGGCGAGCGCGTGGGGGACAATATACCCTCCGGCAACGAGAATGCAAAGACGCTCCGCGGCCTCATGGAGCTGTCGAACAAATATCTGGGCGGGCATCCGATAAACAGGGCCCGGACCGCCGAGGGCAAGCTGCCCTGCAACTGCATCTGGTTCTGGGCGGAGGGCACCGCCGCCGAGCTCCCGTCCTTCACGGAGACCTACGGAAAGAGCGGCTCCGTCATCTCCGCCGTGCCCCTCTGCCACGGCATCGCCGCGCTGACCGGGCTCGGCCGCATCTCCGTCGAGGGCGCGACGGGCGAGCTCGACACCAACTATGAGGGCAAGGCCGACGCCGCGATAGAGGCGCTCGATTCGGGGCTCGATTTCGTCGCAGTCCACGTCGAGGCGCCGGACGAATGCACGCATAACCACGATCTTCCGGGCAAGATAAAGTCCATCGAGAACATAGACGGCCTCGTAGTCGGAAGGATAGTCGAGAAGATGCGCGAGCGCGGCGAGCGCTTCCGCATGCTCATCCTCTCCGACCACAAGACCCTCACAGCCACCGGCGCCCACGGCGCCGCGCCCGTTCCGTTCATGATCTATGACAGCGGAGCGGAGATCGACGGTCCCGCGGATTATTCCGAGCCGAGCGGCGAAAAAGGGCCGTATATAGACGCGGGCACGCGCCTGATGGGACTCCTTTTTGAAAAGGAAATCATCTCAAAGCAGGAAGTCAGTTTATGAGCAACAGGATATTCAGCCGGGCGGACGTCCTCCTTCCGAAGGAAGGATTTGAAAAGTGGAGCGTCATAGCCTGCGATCAGCACACGTCTGAGCCCGAATACTGGGCCGAAGTGGAGGAAAAAGTCGGAAATGCGCCGAGCACCCTCCGAATGATGCTTCCGGAGCACCTCTATAAGAGCGGCCGCCTGCGCGAGCTGGTCGAGCGCGTCCGCAGGGATACGAGGGAGATCGCCGACAGCGGCATTCTCGAGTGCTTCCCGGATTCGTACGTCTACGTCGAGCGCACGCTCAAAAACGGCAAGACCCGCCGCGGCATAGTCGGCAAGCTCGATCTCGAGAGCTATTCGGGCGACGCCGTGAGCACCGTTCCCGTCCGGGCGACCGAGGGCCGCGTCAACAGCAAGATGCCCGTCCGCATAAGCCTGCGCCGAGGCTCGCCCCTCGAATGCCCCCACGTCATGCTCCTCGTCGACGACCCCAGCCACATCGTCATCGAGCCGCTGACGGGCAAAAAGGAATCCATGCGCAAGCTGTATGACTTCGAGCTCATGGAGGACGGCGGACATATAGCCGGCTGGCAGGTCACGGGCGAGGCGGCAGAGGCCGTCGACCGCGCGATAGACGCGCTTTCCGACCGCTGCTCCTTCGAGGCGCGCTACGGCGTCGGAGCAGACTGCCCCGTCATGCTTTTTGCCGCCGGAGACGGCAACCATTCCCTCGCGACGGCGAAGTACTGCTGGGAGGAAATAAAGAAAAAGCTGCCCGAGAGCGAGCGGGAGGATCACCCCGCGCGCTATGCGCTCGTCGAGCTCGTCAATATCATGGATTCCGCGCTCGATTTCTATCCCATCCACAGAGTCATAACGGGCGTCGAGCCCGAGAAGGTAAAGGCCGCGCTGACGGCGTTTTTCCCCGGCGCCCATGCCGGCTTCGGCGAAGGGCATACCATATACTGCGCCGTCGGCGGCAAGACCGAGCCGCTGACCATCCCCGCCTCCGCCGCGACGCTCGCCATCGGAGCGTTCACACAGTTTCTCGATGCGGAGCTGGCCGGGCTCGGCGGCGAGGTGGACTTCGTCCACGGCGACGACGTCGCGATAAAGCTGTCTGAAAACCCGATGACGACCTCGTTCCTCTTCAGCGCGGTCGATAAGAGCAGCTTCTTCAAGAGCATCGTCCTTGAGGGCGTCCTGCCGAAAAAGACGTTCTCCATGGGCGAGGCGAGAGACAAGAGATACTATCTGGAGTGCAGAACGATTGAACGCTGAGTATACGGAAAAAGCGCGCGCGAAGCTGAATCTGACCATGGACGTGCGGGAGAAGACCGGCGACGGCTACCACAGAGTCGTCACCGTCCTCCAGAGCGTCGAATTCGGCGACGAAGTGACGTTCACTCCGTCCGACTGTCCGCTGACGGCGAAGACGGACCTGCCCTTCCTGCCGACGGGGGACAAAAACCTCGCCGTGCGCGCAGCGCAGCTCTTTTTCCGCGAGACGGGAGTTCCCGAGCTCGGCGGCGTCATCGATATTAAAAAGAGGATCCCAGTCTGCGGAGGCCTCGCCGGAGGCAGCTCCGACGCGGCCGCCGTTCTGCGCCTGCTCAACAGAGCCTGCGGGACGGGGCTGAGCCTGCCGGAGCTCGAAAAGCTCTCCGAGCCTCTCGGGAGCGACGTGCCCTTCTGCATAGCGGGCGGGACGGTCCTCGGCGAGGGCAGAGGGGAGAAGCTGACGCGCCTGCGCGCCGTGCCCGAATGCGGAGTAGTAATCTTAAGGCCGGACTTCGCATCGTCCACGCCCGAGCTTTTCAAGGCGATAGACGGTCTTCGCGTCATCTCCCGCCCGGATACGGCGGGAATGCTGCGCGCGATTGACGAGGGCAGCCTGACCTCCGTCGCGCGCCGGATCTTCAATGTCTTCGAGGCGGCCCTTCCGCGCCGCTGGAGCGAGAAAGTCGACGAAGCGAAGGACCTCCTGCTCGAAAACGGGGCGCTCGGCGCCTGCATGAGCGGGACGGGAAGCGCCGTCTACGGCCTTTTTCCCGATGAGGAGACGGCGAATGCGGCGGCCTCGCGCATACGGGGCTTTAAGTGCTTTGCGACGAAAACTTCGCCCGCGCTTGATTAGATCCCCGATCATCCGTCAATGATGAAAGCAGTCATTCGTGACTGCTTTTTTTATTTGACGAAAGGGGAAAACATGAAAAAATATCTCAAAAACGCGGTATGGATCGCCGCGGCGCTCTGCCTGCTGCTCGCCGTCATGCTGACGGCCTCGGTGAAGCGTCAGGCCGAGACGCTCTCCGAACGCGTAGTGCGCATGCACGTCGTCGCCGCCTCGGACGAGCCGCACGAGCAGGAGATAAAGCTCAAAGTCAGGGACGCCGTCAACGCTCTTCTCGCCCCGCGCCTGTCGGCTTGCGGGAGCAGGGAGGAGGCCGAGACGATCCACGCGCGCTCGCTTCCGGACATAGAGAAGGCGGCCCGCGCCGTTTACGGCGGCGTCGTCTCCGTCTCGCTCGGAAGAGAGCTGTTCCCGACGCGGGTATACGAAACGTTCGCCCTGCCCGCGGGCGAATATGAGAGCCTGCGCGTTACGCTCGGCGCGGGAGAAGGGCATAACTGGTGGTGCGTCGTGTTCCCGCCGCTGTGCGGGCAGGACGGAGCCGAAGAAGCGTTCGCGCGCCTCGGCGAGGGCGAAAGCGTTTTCATAAAGGGCGACGGGGTCGTGATCAAATTCCGCCTCGTCGAGTGGCTGGAGAAAATGGCGGAGCGGCTCGCGGCGGTCAAAGCGCGGTGAACAGCCTCCTCAAAGCGCCGGCAGGCCGAGCTTGTTATTTGGGCAGAAAAGATATATAATGATTTAATTAAAGAAAAACGACGAAAGGGGAGACGGAGCGTTGCTTACGCTGCTTTGCGGAAGATCGGGCTCGGGCAAGACCTCGCGCGTGCTGGAGCGCCTGCGCGAGGGCGCTGAGCGCGGCGTCGGCGGGCGTATCATGCTCGTGCCGGAGCAGTTTTCGCATGAGGCAGAGCGCTCTCTCGCCTCTGCCCTCGGGCCGAAGGCGAGCCTCTTTGCCGAGGTGCTGAGCTTCACGCGCCTGGCCAACCGCGTCGCCGCCGAATGCGGCGGCGCTGCCGACGTCGTGCCTGACCGCGGCGCGAAGCTGCTGATGCTCAGCTGCGCGGTCTCGCGCGTCGCGGCCCGCCTTACCATCTGCGGCGGCCGCGCATCGCGCACGGGCTATCTGGAAAACATACTGCGCGCCATCGAGGATCTTGACGCCGCAGATATATCCGACGACGCCATGCTCGCCGCCGCAGACGCGGCCGGAGGCGCCGTCGCCGAGAAGCTCAACGACCTCTCCGTGATCCGCGAAGCCTACGCTCAGGTCCGCTCCGAACTGCTGACGGATCCGCGCGAGGTGCTCGACAGGCTCATAGACCGCCTTCCCGGCAGCAGCGTCGGCTCCGGCGGCGTTTTCGTCGACGGATTTACCGACTTCACAGGCAAGGAACTCGCCGTGCTTGACTGCTTCCTCAGACGCGGCGTGGATATGACGGTCACTCTGACGACAGACGGCTCCGACGCGGAGGAGTTCTCCGTCTGCGAAAAGACCAAAAACACGCTCGCCGCCATGGCCGCAAGGCGCGGCGTGCGCTGTGAGATAGTGAGACTGAGAAACGCCGCGAAAAAGCCGCCTGAGCTCCTCTGTCTTGACGCCGCTTTGACGGATTACGGCGCGCCGCGCTTCGAGGGCGAGGCGAAGGCCGTCGAGATATACCGCGTCGGGACGCGCGAGGACGAATGCGCCCTTGCCGCCGCGCGCATCCTCGATATGATGCGCGCCGACCCGACTCTGCGCCGCCGCGATTTTACCGTCGCCGCCCCGGACTACGCGGGCTACGCGCCCGCCTGCGAGGCCGTCATGCGCGAATACGGCGTCGCCGCCTATTCCGGACGCCGCGCCGACGTGATGCAAAAGCCCCTGATCCTGCTCGCGGTCTCCGCGCTGGACGTCGTGACGGGCGGCTGGCGCAGCGAGGACGTCTTCGCATATCTGAAGACGGGGCTGACTGGGATGGCCCCCGAGGACGTCGATCTCCTTGAGAACTATTGTCTGACCTGGGATATACGCGGAGCCTCCATGTGGACGCGCGAGGAGCCCTGGACGATGAGCCCGAAAGGGACTTCATATGAGCTCAGCGACGCCGACAGGCTCCTGCTCGAAAGGATAAACGCCGCGCGTACCGCCGCGGCCATGCCCCTTGCCGGGCTCGCGCAGGCGCTGAAAAGAGCTTCGACCGTCGCGGAAAAGACCCGCGCTCTATGGGATATGCTCGATGCGCTGCGCCTTTCAGAGCGCCTCGCGGGGCGCGCCGCCGCCCTTCGCGAAGCGGGGCAGGCGCAGTCTGCCGACGAGACGGATCAGCTCTGGGGCGTCCTTGTGGACTGCCTTGAGCAGCTGCATGCCGTGCTCGGTCCGATCGAGACGGACGACGCGGACCTCTCCCGCCATCTGAAGCTCCTGCTTTCGCAGTACGAGGTCGGGACGATACCCGCCTCGCTCGACGCCGTGACGCTCTGCGACCTGAACGCGGTCCGCGTCAGACAAAAGCGCGTCGTGATGATCCTCGGCGCGACGGCGGACGCCATTCCCGCCTCCGGCGCGGCGACGGGGCTCTTCAGCTGCGACGAGCGCGAGAAGCTCTCCGCGCTAGGCATCGACATAGGCGGCGGGAGCGACGAGAGCGTCGCGCGCGAGCTGTTTGCGGTCTATTCGGCCCTCACGGCCGCCACGGAAAAGCTCGTTCTGAGCTGGCCCGAGAGCGGCGAGCGCAAGGTGCGCCCTTCCTTCATAGTGACCCGCGTCGCGGATATTCTCGGCGCCGAGATAAAGACCGTCCCGCCCGCCGAGTGCATGACCTACGCCGTTTCCCCCTGCCTGCGCCTCGCCGTCGGCGGCGACAGGCGCTGGTCGGCTCCGGCCGCTGAAGCGCTCGGAATGAGACCGGAGAGAGCGGAACGCCTCCGTGACCTGAAGCGCCGCCTGCGCAGGGACGGGAGCACTCTTGCCCCGGAGAGCGTCAGCGCGCTTTACGGGAAGGAATTCCGCCTTTCCGCCTCTCGGGCGGAGAGCTTCAACAAGTGCCGCTATTCATATTTTGTAAAGTACGGCCTGCGCGCCTCCCCTCGGAAAAAGGCCGAGTTCGACGGCGCCGCCATAGGCACGTTTGCCCATTACATACTCGAAAACGTCGTCAGGGACGTCAAAAAGCTCGGAGGCTTTGCCTCGGCTCCCGCCGATGCCTGCGAAGAGCTTGCCGAGCGCTACCTTGCCGAATACTGCGAAAAGCTCCTCGCCGGGCGCGAAAAGAGCGGACGCTTCACGTATCTGCTCGGTACGATGAAGGAGACCGTCAGGCGCATCGTGCGCGAGGTGCTCGACGAGCTCCGCGATTCCGACTTCGAGCCGCTCGACTTCGAGCTTTCCTTCGAGGACGGCGGAGACCTGCCACCCGGCGTGATCAGCTCCGACGGGACGCAGATAAAGCTCAGCGGCAAGATAGACCGGGTCGACGGCTGGACCGAGGGCGACACGCTGTATCTGCGCGTAGCGGACTATAAGACCGGCTCGGAGACCTTCTCGCTCTCAAACGTGTGGTACGGTCTCGGCATGCAGATGCTCATTTATCTGTTTATGCTCGCCGAAGAGGGCGAGGGGCGCTACGGGAAAAAGATAGAGCCCGCGGGCGTCCTCTACCTGCCTGCGAAGGATACGATACTGCAGCTTCCGCGCGAGACGACTGACGAAAAGATAGAGGAGAAGCGCCGCGAAAACAGCAAGCGCACCGGCATCGCTCTGGATAAGCCGGAGCTTCTCAAGGCCATGGACAGAAGCGGCGCGCGCCTCGTTTTCAAAACAAAAAGGGGCGAGGCGCCCGTCAAGGTGGCCTCGGCGGAGAGGCTCGGCATGCTCGCCAAGCTCGTAAAGAAAAACCTCGCCGACATCGGCGCCGAGCTGGAAAAGGGCTCGATAGGGGCTGAGCCCTGCTATATCGGCTCGAACAGACTCATCTGCGAATACTGCGAATTTGCCGCCGCCTGCCCGTTCGATCCCGGAAGGGACAGACCGCGCCGCTTCAAAAAGATCTCCGAAGATGATTTCTGGCAGCGTCTCGAGAAGGGAGGCGAGGACCGTGCCTGACGAACTGACCTTCTCCCAGAGAGCCGCGGTCGAGCATTCCGGCGGAGCTCTGCTCATAGCCGCCGCCGCAGGCTCAGGCAAGACCCGCGTGCTCGTCGAACGCCTCATGAGCCGCGTTACCGCCCCCGACGGGCCGGATATCGACGATTTCCTCGTCATAACGTTCACGAGAGCCGCCGCTGCGGAGCTTCGCGAGCGCATCTCCGGCGAGCTCGTCAGGAGGCTCGCGGACGAGCCTTCGTCCCGCCGCCTTCGCCGCCAGCTCGCGCTCGTTTCCCGCGCCAATATCTCGACGATAGATTCGTTCTGCTCGGAGATAGTGCGTGCAAATGCCCATCTGCTCGGCATCAGGCCGGATTTCCGCGTCTGCGACGAGGGCGAGAGCAGCGTCATCCACGCCCGTGTTATGGACAGCCTGCTTGAGAAGCTATACTCCTCCATGACGCCCGCCTTCAGGGCTCTTGCGGAGACGATGAATACCGGAAAGGACGACCAAAAGCTCGAAACGACCATAGAGGCGACCTACGGGGCCCTCCAGTCGCACGCCTACCCGCGCCGCTGGATAGAAGAGCACCTCGGCGGCTGCGCCGGCGCAAAGGACGCGGGAGAGACGCCCTGGGGCAGAGAACTCATAGCTTCAGCCGGACGAAGGAACGCCGCGCTCCTGCGCAGGCTTTCCGACGCGAGAACGCTCGTTTCCTGCGACGACAAGGCCGAAAAGGCCTACGGCACGCAGTTCGACGCCGCCATCGAAGGCATGGAGAGCTTCGGAAAGACCATCGCCGAGGGGTGGGACGCCGCCGTGAGCTTCGGGCCCGTGCCGTTCATCGGGCTTGGCAAAGTCATGAACAAATCCCCGGAGATCGAGGCCGCCAAGCGCGCATGGGACGCCTGCAAGGCGGGTCAGGCGAAGCTGGCCGGTATATTCACGGCTCCGAGCGCCGTCCTTCTCGCGGAGATGGAGAAGACAAACGTCGTTACCGACGAGCTCCTGCGCTGCGTGCTCGATTACGGCGACGCGCTCGACGAGGAAAAAAAGCGCAGAAACGTGCTCGAATTCGGCGATATACTGCATCTTGCGGTACGTCTCCTCATAGATGACGGCGGGGCTCCGACGCCTCGCGCTCTCGATATCTCAGAGGGCTTCGCGGAGATACTCGTCGACGAGTATCAGGACGTTTCCGGCGTGCAGGACATGATTTTCAAGGCGATATCGAAGGATGGGAAGAACCTTGTCTTCGTGGGCGACGTCAAGCAGTCGATATACCGCTTCCGGCTCGCGGATCCGACGATATTCCTGAATAAGTACAGTGCTTGGAAGGACGACCCCGCTCCGGGCGAGCCGCGGCGCATCCTTCTGTCGCAGAATTTCCGCTCGCGGCAGGGTGTGCTGGACGCCGTGAACGACGTCTTCAGCAGAATTATGTCAACCGAACTCGGCGAGATGGAATACGGCGAGGACGAGGCTCTCCGCGGGAGCGGAGCGCCCGACGAGGACCCGGAAAAGCCCTTCGAGCTTCTGCTCCTTGATACTGAGACGAAAGACGAGGAGGATTCCAAACGCGAGGCCGAGGCCGCGGCGGTGGCCGCGCGCATACGCCGTCTGCTCGATTCCGGCATGACGGTCGACGGCAGGCCCATAGAGCCGGGCGATATCGCAGTGCTCCTGCGCTTCATGAAGAGCCCGAGAGGGGAGATATTCGCCTCGGCGCTCCGCCGCGAGGGAATCCCCGTCGTGCTGCAGAAGGACGAGGCGCCGGACGAGCCCGCAGTGGCCGCCGTGCTGTCATATCTCTCCGTCATAGACAATCCGAGGCAGGACGTCGAGCTCATAGCCGCTTTGCGCTCGCCGCTTTTCGGCTTTATCTCCGACGAGCTGGCCGCCATACGCGCCGCCGACCGCGAGGGGGATTTCTATTCTGCGCTTTCCGTCCGAGCCAGGGAGGACTCAAAATGCGCCGCATTCCTTCAAAAGCTTCTCGAGCTGCGCGAGGCTGCCCCCGAACTCGGGCTTGAACGCCTGCTCCGCTTGATATATGATGAGAGCGGGATACTCGCAGCCTCGGCCACGGGCGGGCTCTATGCCCTGCTCGACGCGGCCCGTGCCTTCGAGGCGCGCGGCGGAACGGGGCTTTACGGCTTCGTGAGCGAGCTGCGCGACATGGAGGAGGCAGGAAAGCCATTCTCGCTGCAGACCTCGCAGAGGACCTCCGGCGGCGTGACGCTCTGCACGATGCACGCCTCGAAAGGGCTGGAATGGCCCGTCGTCGTGCTTGCCGATCTCCAGACGGAGTACAAGGACAGAGACGGCGACAAGCCCCTGCTCATCCACTCGGACCTTGGCGTCGGCATGGACTTCGTTGACCTTGAGCGGCGCATCAAGTATCCGACGATAGCCCGCCTTGCCGTCAAGTCCCGCCTTAAAAACGAGGCGCTGAGCGAAGAGATGCGCCTGCTTTACGTCGCAATGACGAGAGCAAAGAAAAAGCTTATAATAATGACCGCTCCGAAAACGGGCGTTAAGAAATGGGAAAAGCTGACCGCCGAGGCAGACGGCCTCGATCCCGCTCTGCTCGAGGATAGAGGAAACGTGACCGACTGGCTGCTGCTCGTCGCCGCAGAGCTCGCCGGACGAGACCCGAAGTGGGTCCCGGAGATCGTCGAGCCTTCAGGCGCCGGCGGAGCCGCCGCCGGGCCGGAGCTTGAGAGAGACGACGCGATTTCCCCGCATATCATAGCCGAAAGGCTCGACTTTACCCCGCCTGAGCCGGAGGCATGGAAGATACCCTCCAAGCTGACCGCGACGGAGCTCAAGGGCGGCGTTCTCAGATCCGAGGCCGCCGAGGGCGCCGACACATACGTGCGCCGCGAGCCGGCCAACCTGCGAAGACCCGTCTTCGAGACCGAGGGCGGCCGCCTTTCGCCGACCGAGCGGGGAACTGCGCTGCACAAGGCCGTCCAGTTTTCCGACCTCGCGCTCTGCGTGACGGCCGAGGGCGCGCGCGGCGAACTGGAAAAGCTCCGCGAGCGCCATATGCTGACGAACGCCGAGGCGGATTCCGTAAAGCCGGAGGCCATCGCCGCGCTGGTCGGCTCGCCGCTGGGAAAGCGCATGCTCGCTGCGAAAGAGCTCAGGCGTGAATTTAAATTCTCTCTGCTCATTCCGGCCGGGGAGCTGCTTGAAGGCGCGGGGGAGGACGAGCTCCTGCTCCAGGGCGTCGTGGACTGCCTCTTCGACGAGGGAGACGGCCTCGTCATCGTCGATTTCAAGAGCGACAACGTGACCAAAATGACTCAGCCCGCCGCCGCAAGGCGCTACGCCCCGCAGCTCGGCGCATACGCAAAAGCCATGGAAAGAATATTTGAAAGGCCCGTCGCGCAGAAGCTTCTTTACTTCTTCCGCACGGGCGAGGCCGTTGAGATAAAATGAGACGGAGGGACGGATATGACAGTTTATGAGGAGATACAGGCCGCGCTTGCCGATCTGCGCAGGCAGACGGATTTCTTGCCCCGCGTGGGGCTGATTCTCGGCAGCGGGCTCGGCGATTTCGCCTCCGAGATAGACGTGGAGGCGTCGGTGGAGTATTCTTCGCTGACGGGCTTTCCCGTCTCGACCGTACCGGGCCATGCGGGAAGATTCGTCTTCGGCCGCATAGGGGAGACGCCGGTCGTCTGCATGCAGGGCCGCGTGCACTACTATGAGGGCTACCCGATGCGCAAGGTCGTGCTGCCCGTGCGCCTTATGCGCGCGATGGGCGCGGAGATACTCTTCATCACCAACGCTTCCGGAGGTATCGCTCCGGGGCTGACGGCGGGCTCGCTGATGCTCATCGAGGATCAGATAAGCTGCTTCGTCCCGTCGCCGCTCATAGGGCCGAACGAGGACGAGCTCGGGACGCGCTTTCCCGATATGTCGCATATATATGACGAGGAACTGCGCTCAGTCGTCGCCGCGACTGCGGAGGAAGGCGGCGTGAAGCTCGCCCGCGGAGTGTACTGCCAGCTGACAGGCCCGCAGTTTGAGAGCCCGGCGGAGATACGCATGCTCGCTGCGATGGGCGCGAGCTGCGTCGGCATGTCGAGCGCCTGCGAGGCCATAGCCGCGCGCCACATGGACATGCGCGTCGTCGGCGTCTCCTGCATCTCCAACCTTGCCGCAGGCATAGCGAAGCATCCGCTCTCACATGCCGACGTCGTCGCCGCGGCAGACGCTGCGGCCCCCAACTTCAAATATCTCGTCAAAAACTCCATAGCGAAATTCTGACGGGGAGGGATACCATGAAAAGACCCGTTATACTCGACGGCGCGTTCGGCAGTCTGCTCATAAGAGAGAGCGGCCTGACCGACCTCGCCGCTGCCAATATCGAAAGGCCCGACCTCGTGCGGGCGATACACGCGCGCTACGCGAAGGCGGGCAGCGAGATAGTCTACGCAAACAGCTTTTCCGTCAATCCCGTATCCTGCGGGGCCGATACGGAAAAGCTCATAAGGGCCGCCGTGGACAATGCCCGCGCCGCCGTGCCGGAGTCCGTGCGCGTCGGTCTGGATATCGCGCCGCTCGGCATGATGCTTGAGCCATACGGCGAGCTCGACCCGAAGGAGGCCGCAAGGCTCTATGCGCTTATCGTCGCCGCCGGGCGCGAAGCCGACCTTGCCGCCATAGAGACGATGACGAGCCTCGAAGAGGCGCTCATCGCCCTTGAGGCCGCCAAAAATGCCGGCATGACCGCGTTCGTGACTCTGACCTTCGGCCGCGAGGGACGCACCCTCATGGGCGATACGCCCGAGAAGGCCGCTAAGGAGCTCGCCGCCGCCGGAGCGGACGCGATCGGGATGAACTGCTCCGTCGGTCCGGAGGCCGCCGCGGAGATAGCCGCGCGCTTTCTCGGCGCGACGGACCTGCCCGTCATAGTCAAGCCCAACAACGGCCTGCCCGATGAAAACGGAAACTATATGATGACCCCGGAGGAATTCGCGGACAAGCTCGCCGCCATAGCCGAAATGGGCGCGTCCTTCGTCGGCGGCTGCTGCGGCACGACTCCGAGGCATATCGCGGAATTGGCGAAGGTACTCAAATGAAAAGTTATTTATGGCTCATTCCCGCCGTGGCGACGCTCATAGTCGCGCTGTGGTTCACGGCGTACAGGGCGACGTCCGTGCTCGGCAGCCCGAAGCCGGAGCGCCGCAGGGACAGGCTGCTCGGCTGCAGCGTACACCCCATGGAGAGAAGCGACGCTCTCCCGGTCATCGTCATTACCGTCGTCTACGCGGTGACGGCGTTTTTAGGCCTCGGCAGCGGCAAGGCGCCCGATAGCCTTATGCGCTTCACTTCGCCCGAGCAGGCTGCCGTAGTCGAGTTCAGGGACGCCGAGCTCCTTGACGAAGTCTGGTTCTTTACCGGCATCAAGACCGGCAATTACCTCGTCGAGACGTCCGTCGACGGAGAGGGCTGGAGCGAGCCCGTGACGTTCGAGCAGACCAACGCCGGCCAGTTCGGCTGGTATAAGCTCGACGTTTCCGCGAGGATAGCAAAGTACGTCCGCGTGCGCGCCGAGCGCCCGCCCATCTACCTCGGCGAGATCGTCTGCTTCAACGTCAGCGGCGATCGTATACCGCTCAACGGCAGCGGATACGGAGCCATGCTGGCCGACGATCAGGAGACGTTCCCGGATCACGCAAACTATCTGACCAACGCCTATTTCGACGAGATATACCACGTCAGGACGGCCTACGAGCACATCATCGGGATCCAGCCCTACGAGGTCTCGCATCCGCCTCTGGGCAAGCTCATCATAGCCGCCGGCATAAAGATATTCGGCTTCGATCCCTTCGGCTGGCGCTTTATGGGGACGTTTTTCGGCGTCCTCATGCTCCCGCTGCTCTATATCCTCATCAAGAATATGTTCGGCAAGACTGTCGTCGCCGCTTGCGGGACGCTGGTCTTCGCCTTTGACTTCATGCATTTCGTGCAGACGAGGATCGCGACGATAGATACCTACGGCGTGTTCTTCATCCTGCTGATGTTCCTTTTCATGTACCGCTATTTTGCCCTGCCGCTCGACGCGCCGCTCAGCAAGACGTTCCCGCCGCTCATAGCCTGCGGGATAAGCTTCGGTCTCGGCGTCGCGTGCAAGTGGATAGTGCTCTACGGCGGCGCGGGGCTCGCAGTGCTCTGGCTCATAAGGCAGATAGCCGTCGCCGCTTACCTGCACGGCAGGAAGAAGCGCTTCGGGGCCTATCTCATAAAGACGGTCGTCGTTTCGATCGCGTTCTTTATCGCCGTGCCCGCCATGATATATATAACGGCCTACGTGCCGTATGCGCACGCGGCGGGCGCGAAGGCCTTTTCGGCGGAGCATCTGAACATAGTCCTCGAAAACCAGAAATTCATGTTCGGATACCACAGCAAGCTCGTCGCGACCCATCCCTACAGCTCGCCCTGGTGGAACTGGGTGGTCGACGGGAGACCCATCCTCTATTACCTCGAATCCCTCGGCGACGGAAAGCGCTCGGCCTTCGGCGCTTTCGGCAATCCGCTCGTCTGGTGGACGGGGCTGCTGGCGGTGATCTCGGCCGTCGTGAGCCTGATAAGCCGCAAAAAAGGCGAGGCGCTGTTCATCGTCATAGCCTATCTCGCTCAGCTTCTGCCCTGGGTCTTCGTGACGCGCATCTGCTTTATCTATCACTATTTCCCGAGCGCGCTGTTTCTTGCGGTCGCGATATCAATGATGATGAACGACGTCGTCGAGGCAAGACACATCCGCGGCAAATGGGGCTGCATAGCCTTCACCGCCTGCTGCATAGCGCTCTTTGCGATGTTCTATCCCGCGCTGACGGGCGTCCCCGTCTCGATAAAATATGCCGACAACTGGCTCTCATGGTTCGCCGGCGCGTATCCGTTCTGATCGGAGATCGAGATCATATGAAGTATTACGACCAGCATCTTCACAGCGATATATCCGACGACTGCCATGTGCCCATGGCGGAGATGGCGCTTGCCGCCGCGGAGCTCGGTATTTCCGGCGTGACGTTCACCGATCACTGCGACATCGAGCACTACGAGACGGGGGAGATAGACCCCGACTGCTATGACGGGCCGGCCCGAAGAGCCGTCTATGAGGAAGCGAAGGAGAGGGCAAAGGGCAGGCTCGAGGTCCTCTTCGGCATCGAGATAGGCAGCGCCAATCACCACCCCGAGGTCGCCGCGCGCATAGCCGCCGACGGCTTCGATCTCGTCGTCGCCTCCGTCCACAATCTCGCGGGGCTGCCCGATTTCTATTCCCTCGGGCGCGACGGGAAGCTCGCCGACAGAGTCGAGGACGTGCGCATGCTCGAGCGCTACGCGCTTGAGCATCTGCAGCTCGCAAAGCAGGGCGGCTTCGACGTCATGGCTCATATAGGCTATCCGCTGCGCTATACCGAGCCCGATCAGCCGGGGCTGACGCTGGAACCGTTCCGCGACGTATTCGCGGAGGTCCTGCGAATAATGACAGAGAAGGGGATAGCCCTCGAGCTCAACACCTCCAGCTTCCGTTACGGCATGCAATGCACGCCGGAGCCTTGGCTGCTGAGGCTCTACGCCGACCTCGGCGGCGAGCTCGTGACGCTCGGCAGCGACGCCCACGAGCCTCATCTCATAGCGAGCGGCTTCGACGAGGGCGCGGATATGCTCCGGGCCTTCGGCTTTAAGAATATCACAAGGTTCATCAACAGAAAGCCCGAGTTCGTCGGGCTCTGATAAGGAGAGATAACATGATAGCACTTGCAAGCGATCACGCGGGACTCGAACTGAAAAAGGAGATAGCCGCCTACCTGAACGAGAAGGGACTTGAATACAAGGATTTCGGGACCTACACGCCCGAGAGCTGCGATTACCCCATATACGGGGCGGCGGCCGCGCGCGCCGTTTCCTCCGGGGAGTGCGACCGCGGCATCCTCGTGTGCGGGACGGGCATAGGCATCGCCCTCGCAGCCAACAAGATAAAGGGCATCCGCTGCGCCACCTGCGGCGACTGCTTCTCCGCCGAGATGACCAGACGCCATAACGACGCGAACATGATCGCCCTCGGCGCGCGCGTCATTGGCGGCGGTCTCGCGCTGAAGATAGTCGATATATTCCTCAATACGCCCTTCGAGGGCGGCAGGCACGCCCGCCGCGTCGGGCTCATCATGGATCTGGAGAACGAGGCATGAGAAGAGGCGCGGTATACCACGGGCACAAGCCCGTGCGCTTCGTGCTCAAGCTCATCGGCTGGATAGTCCTTGTCGCGGTCGTTCTCGCGATATTCATGTTCTTCTGGTTCAGACGCTACATCGTCTATACCGACGACGGCCTGCGCGTGCAGGTGCCGTATCTGGCCGAGACGATGACGGACTGAAGCGCCCGCGGGAGGCAGACTATGGAAAACAAGACCAAGAGAAAGATAGTCGCCGCCGCCTGGCAGCTCTTCTATGAGCGCGGCTACGACTACACGACCGTTGACGAGATAATCGCGCGCTCGCAGACCTCCAAGGGCTCATTCTACCACTATTTCGAGGGCAAGGACGCGCTGCTCGGGAGCCTTTCCATGATCTTCGACGAGAAGTATGAGGAGCTCATGAACAGCCTCGCCCCGGAAATGGACGCCTTTGACAAGCTCATGTACTTAAACCGCGAGCTTTTCGCCATGATCGAGAACTCCGTCCCCATAGAGCTTCTGGCGCGCCTGTATTCGACGCAGCTCGTCACAAAGGGCGAAAAGCACCTGCTCGACCGCAACCGGACGTATTACAGGCTGCTGCGGACCATAGCCTCCGAGGGGCAGCGCCGCGGCGAGCTGCGCGGCGATATGAGCGTAAACGACATCACCCGCCTTTACGCCATGTGCGAACGCGCCCTGCTTTATGAGTGGTGCCTCAGCGGAGGGGAATACTCCCTCCGCGACCACGCCGAGCGTACCATGCCCATCCTTCTGCACGAGGTCCGAAAAAAGTTTTAACGGCGTTATAGTATTAAGTACAGCCTGAAAAGCGCATAATTAAAAGAAAAATAAGAAAAGCGGTGAATTGTCAAACTAAGTGCAACAGTTCTGGAGTTCAAGATCCCACAGAAACTGAGCAGAACGGAAATTAAGAACCTTACGAGGCCTGGCGTTGATCAACGCCAGGTTTCGTTTTAGGGTTGCCGGAGCGACGCGGGAGAGATTGCGGCCTTTCGGATAAAACTCGCGAAGGAGGCCGTTGCTGTTTTCGTTGGAGCCCTTCTGCCAGGCACAGTACGGATCGGCAAAGTAGACGTCACAGTTCAGCCGTTTCTCTATGTTCAGCCAATTGGCGAACTCCGAGCCTCTGTCACAGGTAATGGACTTCACAAGGCAGGGCGGGAATTCAGATAGTATCTTAACGATGGCGTCTTCAATAGACGAGGCCTTTTTGTCAGGCAGCTTCATAGCGGTATAATATCTGGTTTTTCGTTCGGCAAGGGTGACAAAACATGCCTTGCTTTTGCCGAGGCCGCTTACGACAGTATCCGCCTCCCAATGACCGGCAATTTCTCTCTTGTATACACTCTTGTCCCGTTTGCGAATAGATTTCCCCATGGCGTATTTGCCACGGGTTTCCTTGACGCCGTGGCTTTTTCCTTTGCGGCGCAGCACTTTCAGGTTACCGTTGACCAGATACTTCTCATAGATCCAGCGATAGATCGTCCTCCAGCTCGGCATGGTCAACTCACAGGGAGTACAGGCGATCTGCTCCGGTGACCACGTGGCCTTGAGCTTGTCTTCGATGTACGTTATTACTTCTTCGTTCCAGAACATCCCCCGGTGACAGTACGAGCGCCGCAGCAGATACTTCTTCTGTGCTGTATGCGGGTAGTAGGTCGGTATGTCGTACATGTGAGTGCAGTTGCGCCGTATCTCTCGGGAAACGGTACTCACATTCCTTCCAATCAGCCGCGCAATTTCTCTGTAACTGAGACCGTCTACGTAATATTTTCGTATACAACTCCGCTCTTCTATGCTAAGATGTCTGTAGTTCATACGATCCTCCTCTGTGGTTTTGGTGTGTGGTAATTCCATTCTACACGAGTTTCGTATGAACTTCTTTATTTTCTTTCAAGTGTTGCGCTTGATAGTATAATTCACCGAAGAATGAAGAATGAAGAATGAATAACTGTCAAATGCAAATCCGCAGCATTTCTCTTTCGTAGGGATCGATGCCCACATCGACCCGCGGTTTTCGGGAAAACGGGGACTGTCCCCGATTTCCCGAGCGAAGCGAAAAGGGAAATGGGGTCTGTCCCCTTTCCCGCGGCGCGGCAGAAAACCCCTCCGCCGCCCTTTTTCGTGCATCCGCCTGCGAAAAAAAGCCTCCACGCCATGTTCACATGCGCGCGGAGGCTTTCCTTATAATGCCGTGTCGGATCATCAGCCGAATATACGGTATACTTCGCCGTTTTTCAGATAAAGCAGGCTCGCATAATGCATGATGGTCTGCCCGTTCTCGTCGACGTCGAGCGCGAGATAGCCGACACCCTCATCGAAGAGTGCCAGCGGATAATAAAACGCCCAAGCGGAGTATTTCGGGTCGATCTGATCCATGTATTCGTCCGGGAGCGTAAGGTTGTCGCGCGTCGCAAACTCGCCGTGCGGCTTCGAGCGGCTCAGTTTCTTGTCCTTGTAAACGTAGCAGTATTCGCGGTCGCCCTGCGAAACGGAGATTTTCGACCCGTCCTCGCTTATGCGGCAGCGCGTCGGGTTGTCGCCGCTGTCGATGCAGTCGATCGCCCGTAGGTCGATGACGCCCGTAATACGTCGCTCCGCGAAGTCATAGAAGATAAGGTATGCGCCCGCGAATGAGCTGATCGGGGCGGTGGGCTTTTCCTTTAAAAGGAGCCCCGCATAAAAGATAACCGTGTCGTCGCTCGCGTACTGCTGATTGACAAAGGCCGGCTCCTCGCCGTAGGGGACGAAGCCCTCTGGAGAGACGACGGAGCCCTCGGGGTCGGGCACGGTCTGCGAGCACCCCGCGAGCAGCGCAAGCGCAAGCACGACAGCCAGCGCTGCGGCGATAATTCGTTTGCTCATTTTATCCTCCCTTTCCATCCGCGCCAAATGGCACGCCAGTCCTGTTGGGCCAAAAACAACGTTCCGCAAAACTTCCCCGCGCATATTATACCATGAGCAAAAATGTTTGCTCGCAAGGACATTTTTGCGAAGCCGTCAATAGCGAGGGCGAGTGCAGCGAGCGCGTCGCAGACGCGAAGGCTTGCTCTGCAAGACTTTCCCGCGCATATTATACCATTGCAGAGAGAGTTGCGCAATCCTTTTTCTGCCTGCAGTATCGGAATCGCTGCAGGCCGCGACGACTGCGGGCCTTTCAATTCCGTGTTCGTTAACGCCTATGCGGCTGACTTCCGGGTTAATGTGTAGGGGCGGATATCATGTCAATAGCAACATGGGTAACATCCGCCCGACCCTCGTCCATCGTCTCCTCGTGGAAAATGGGGACTGTCCCCTGTTTCACCCCGGGAAACGGGGTCTGTCCCCATTTCCCTAAGTGCCCTCCCAAGCATGTTTGTCAGCGGGGAGGAATACCGAAAAGGATAAAAAAGCCCACCGCCGAGCGGCGGTGGGCTTAAACCCATTATCAATAATTGTCGTAGCTGCGGGCGTATATCTCGCTGACGTTCTCGAGCGTCGGCTCGAAGGGGCAGTTGAGGCGGAGGCCGTAGTCTATCTCCATGGCCATCTTCGCGCACTCGATGAAGTCCTCGCGGGCCATGCCGTTCTCCTTCGGGCTCTTTATGCCGACGCGGCGCATGAGCGCGCGGATGGCGTCGGCCGTCTTTTTGCCGATCTCGGCGGGCGTCTCGGAGCCCTCGAACTTCGCTCCCGCGGCCTCGCCGACTATCTTCACCTTGTCGGGGACGAACTTCGCGCACTCGACCATGAGCTCCGGGTCGACGACGATGCAGTTATACCCGTGGGGCGTGTGGTACTTGGCGGAGATGCCGTCGGCCATGCAGTGGCCGAGGTGGCAGTCGGTGTCCTGGAAGGCGATGCCCGCCCAGTTGGCCGCGAGCGCCATCTCGTAGCGCGCCTCGACGTTCTTCCCGTCGTCGTAGGCCTGCGGGAGGAACTTGGTTATCTTCTCGATGGCCGTCTTCGCCAGCAGCTCGCTGCGCGGATTGCGGCCCTTCGCCGTTATGGCCTCGGCGGCGTGGGTGAAGGCGTCGAGCCCGGTGTTCGCCGTGACGCGGGGCGGGACGGTATAGGTCAGCTCCGGATCGACTATGGCGAGGCTGGAGCGCATGAAGACGGAGGGCTTGGAGTGGTCGACGGAGCTGGTTATGACGGCGACCTGCGTTACCTCGCTGCCCGTTCCGGCCGCGGTCGGGCAGAGGATGACGGGCACGCAGCACTCCAGAAAGCTGGGCGGCGCGGTGAAGTACTGCTCGATGGGCGCGGGGTGGTTCATGAGCAGGGAGGCCGCCTTGGTGCAGTCGAGGCTGGAGCCGCCGCCGACGCCGATGAAGCAGTCCACCTTGGCCTCGACGGCCATCTTGCCGCACTCGTTGACGAGATAGTCGGCGGGGTCGGACTGGACCTTGTCGAACACGACGAAGTCGACGCCGGCCTTTTTCAAGCTCGCTTCGGCGCGGGGCGCGATGCCCGCGGCCTTGACGCCGCCGTCGTAGACGAGCATGGCCTTCGTGCCGCCGAGCTCCTTTACCTTCTCGCCGAGCAGGTCGAGCGCGCCGTTGCCGAAGAGGACGGGTACGAGCTGATTGTAAACAACAGCCATTTTTATTACCTCACATTCTTTGATGGTGTCTTATTTTCAGTCCCAGGTGCGGAACATCATCCAGCGCGGATCGGGGTCCTCGTTCCAGGCCCAGACGCGGCCGCCCTTGAAGACCTCGGCGTTCATCTCGTTGGAAAGGTGCATCAGCGAGGCCGTCGGGAAGCGGCGGGCCATGTTGTAGTAGAACTCGGCGGCGGTATTGGTGTTGGCGATCTCCTCCTCGGTCGCGAGAAGGTAGGCGCGGATGAACTCCAGCCCGCTCGCGTCGAGCGGCGTCCCCTCGCGCATGTGGCCGGGGATGATGACCTCGGGCCCTAGCGAGTATATCCCGTCGATGTCCTTGAGCCAGAGCTTGCGCTGCTCGGCGTTGACCTCGCAGGTGAAGGGCTGCGCGTCGGAAAACAGCACGTCCGAGCAGACGACGGTCTTGATGGACGGGATCCAGACGATCGTGTTCCACATGAGGTCGCCCATGCAGCGAATTATCTCCAGCCGCTCGCCCTCGAGCTCGATATAGTCCTTGTCGATGGCCTCGAGGCGGTCGCACATCTTGCGGCAGAGGTTGCGCTCGCCGATTATCTCGGTCCATTCGTCGAGCTTCGGCTGGTACTGGTGGGCGTAGAGCGTGACGACGGGCGCGGGCGCGAGGCACTTGGCGTTGGGGAAGGCTTCGGCTATCTCGCCGAGGCCCCAGTAATGGTCGGGGTGGGCGTGGGTGACGTAGATGGCCTTGAGCTCAAGGCCCGTCTCGATGATCTCGGCTATGACCCTGTGCGCGTTGGCGCGGGTCCACTGGCAGTCGATGAGGACGCATTCCTTCTGCCCCATGACGATGACGGAGGTGACGTTGAAGGCGTCCTCCGAGGAGACGAAAATTTTGGTGGCGAGCTTGCCCTCGCCGTGCCGGACGGTGATGGTCTGCATGCTTTCCTCCTTATTCTCCGCGCGAGGCGGGCAAAATTTCAGTTTCTTCTTATATTATACCTTTTCGCGCTCCGGCGGGCAAGATGTTTTCCCCGCGCGGCGAAAAAAAGCTCCCGTTTTCGCGCGGGATATGGTAAAATAAAAGAAAAACCGGGCAATAACTGCCGAAAGGAAGATGATACCATGATATCTCCCATCAGGAGCATGAAGGACGCTTTCCGGCTCGACGGCAAGAACGCCGTCATCACCGGCGGCAACCGCGGCCTCGGCCTCGGTATAGCGACAGCCATGGCCGAGAGCGGCGCCAACGTCGCCATCCTCTGCCGCGACAGGGCCAAGGCCGCCGAGGCCATAGAGTCTCTCAGGCAGTACGGCGGCAGCTACGCCGCCTTCGACTGCGACGTGACCGACCTTAAGAGCGTGCGCGCCGCCGCCGCGAAGGTCACGGCCGAGTTCGGCGATACGGATATCCTCGTCAACAACGCGGGCGTCTCCTGCGTCAGCGAGCTGCTGGACATGGACGAGGAGCTGACCGACTGGTACAACGTCGTCAACACCGACCTCAACGGCACCGTCCACATGACGTACGAGTTCGGCAAGCGCATGCGCGACGCCGGAAAGGGCGGCTGCATCGTCAACATCGCCTCCAACGCCGCCTTCATCGTCAACAAGACGCAGGCCATGTCGCCCTACTCCTGCGCGAAGGCCGCCGTCGCCCACTTCACCCACTGCATGGCCGTCGAGCTCGGCAAATACGACATCCGCGTCAACGCCATAGCCCCGGGCTTCTTCAACACGGAGCTCTCCAAGTTCATCCCCGCGGATATGTTCACCTACATCAACAACCAGATGCCGCTCGGCCGCTTCGGCGAGCCCATCGAGGTCGGCGCGCTGGCGGTCTACCTCGCCTCGCCGGCTTCCGCGCAGATGACGGGCACAGTCCAGGTCATCGACGGGGGATACATCCTCTCGATATAAGCGACCTCGTCAAAGGCTTCCCCCCCGGAGGAAGGCGGCGCGCAGCGCCGGATGAGGGGTCTTCTCCTCGCAGGTAAGGATTGCCGCGTCGCTTCGCTCCTCGCAATGACAGAGGACGGGGGAGGAGAGGTGCGGCAGCATCCACGACGAGCGCCGCCCTTCTCTTGCCGCAGTCTGCGGCAAAGTGCAAAGGTTTTTGCGGAGAAGGATCCCCGGCAAGAATAATAAACGTAGGGGAGGGGCTTGCCCCTCCCGAGACCCGCCGCAGAGACGACGGGAGGGGCAAGCCCCTCCCCTGCGCGCACCTCGCAGATGCGGAGCAAGCCTTCGAAGGCGAAGTCTTTGCCGCGTTGTCTTCCCAAATCCGCGCGGATATGTTAAAATAACTTATTACCCCCGCTATCACCACGAAAGAGAGGCCCCGCGCATTGAATAACTCCAAGTTTTCCGTCAACGCGCTCGTGCTCATCGTGCTCATTTTCTCCGCGATAGGCATGTTCTTTACGATCCGCCTCGTCACCATGGCGGACCGCAGCGTCGTCAACGTCTTCGAGCCCATAGAGGGGACGGAGCTCTCCGTCCGCTATTCGACGTTCGCTGAAGACGGGCTGTATACCGGCGACGCCGTCAACGGGACGCTCAAGCTCGCCGGACGCTACGGCTACGGCTGGGGCGCCGCCGTCTTCGGCGACAGGCTCATCATAAACGAGCTGCGCTCGACCCCCTTCGGGATGACCGTGCCCAGCGTGGTCTGTGTCGACCTGAACACCTTCGAGAAGACGACGCTTATGAAAAACGCGACGCTGCGCGGAGTCTGCGCCTCGGGCGAGCCCGTCTGCCTCGCGGAATGCATGTCTCCCTCGGATTTCCCCAAGACCAACGCCCTGAGCAGGCTCTACGCCGCGGGCTCGCGCATCCGCCCGGAGTCCGACGCGGCGACCGTCGTCTGGCTCGATCCGGAGACGGGGGAGGTCCTCTTCCGCCTGCGCGACGGGGATGCTCTGACCTGCGATTTCGAGTCGCGCTACCTTGACCGAACGCTCGGGGAGGCCGCGGGATGAGATTCGGCTTCGACGAGAGGGCCCGCATGACGGGCGCGGGTCTCTATTCCCGCATTCTGACGCTGACGGCGCTGCTGCCGGCCGTCTACATCTTCATCGTCTCGGGCTATCCCTCCGTCATCATGCGGGGCGGCGTGCTGCCCTTCCTTTGCGACGTCGGAGCGGCGTCCCTGCCGCGCGCGGAGCTCCTTTTCCTGAGCTGGCTCTACCGCCTGACCTCCAGCGAGATAGTCTTCGACTTCGTGATGCTCGCGCTGGCGCTCGCGTTCGGCGTCGTATCGCGCCGTCTGCTGCGCGGGAAGCATCCGCGCGAGGTGCGCGTCGTCTTCGCGGCGCTCGTCGCCGCGGACCTCGTATTGAGGCTCGTCCCGGCGCATTTCAATATCGCCGCCGGCTGGCCCGCCGCTATCATAGGCTTTATCGTGCGGCTCGGCTGCCTCCTGCTCATCCTGCTCGACCTGCGGGCGGAAAAGAAAAAAGACAAGTAATAAAAATTCATTATAAAGGGGTATTTTATGGACCGTAGGATCGAATTCGAAAAGCTGCGCAATACGCGCGATCTCGGCGGCCAGAAGGTCAGGGACGGCCGCACCATCGTCTCCGGAAAGCTCTTCCGCTCCGGCGCGCTCGCCGACGCGAGCCCCGCCGACATAGCCAAGCTCGCGACCATGGTCGACGCCGTCATCGACCTGCGCACCGAAAACGAGCGCGTCGAGCGCCCCGACGCCGACATCCCCGGCGCGAAGAACGTCTTCAGCCCCATCCTCGAGGGCATAGGCGCCGGCGTCACCCGCGACAAGAAGTCCGAGGCGCCCTCGCCCTTCGCCAATCTCCGCAACGACCCGGAGGCCGCCGTCGCCCGCATGGCCGACACCTACCGCAAGTTCGTCCGCAGCGACTTCGGCCTGACGCACTACGCGCGCGCCGTCCGCGTCATGCTCGAGCCGCACGAGAAGGGCGTCCTCTGGCACTGCACCGCCGGCAAGGACCGCGCCGGCACGACCGCCGCCATCGTCGAGGAGATCCTCGGCCTGCCGCGCGAGGAGATCATGGTCAACTATCTCAAGACGGCCGAATACATAGCCGACGAGATAAACGCCATCGTCGAGCGCATCTCCGCGAGCGCCGGCGGCGCGGCCGACAACGACGCCATGCGCCGCATGTTCGGCACCGAGCCCGCCTACCTGCTCGCCTTCTGGGAGGCCATTGACGAGAAGTTCGGCAATTTCGACATCTTCCTGCACGAGGGCCTCGGCCTGCTCGACGAGGACATCGAAAAATTCCGCAACAAGTATCTGGAATAAAAGCGAAAAGCCCGCTTTGTCAGGAGCGGGCTTTTTAACTGCGCAGGGCGGCGGTAAACGCGGATTTTATGTTGCATTATCCGCCGCAGGGCTGTATAATATTCAAGCGAGCATACCTATGCTGCACACATAGTCATCATACAGAAAGGATGGTTCTTTAATGAAGAAGAAACTGCTGAGCCTGCTGCTCGTCCTCGCGATGTGCCTGATGCTCCTGCCGGTCGCCGCCTTCGCGACGATAGACGACGTGGAGTATTACGGCCTGTACATCAACGGCGTCGAGGTAACGAGCGAGAACAAGGACGACCTGACCGACATCCCCGGCGTCAGCGCACCGGGCGGCCTGGTCAAGTACACCCCCGACGACAACACGCTCTTGCTCAAAAACGCGACCATAAGCTTCACGATGCCCGACGTGCGCCGTTCCGGAGAGGCGACCCGCAGTTACTACGTTCCTCCCGTCATCGACTACGAGGGCTACTACTCCGGCATTCTCCGCGGCTCCGACGACGTCGTCTCCCGCCCCGCCGCGCTGACCATCGTCTCCGAGGGGACGAACAGCGTCTCGGCCGACGCGGAATACGGCGACGTCGGCATTGAGGCCGCGAGCCTTGTTTTTGACCTCCGCTCCGGCTCGACCCTGAGCGTGACAGGCGGCAAAGGCCCCGCGATCGTCGCCATGGGCAGCTTAGGCATGCCGCGGGCGATCGCCAATATGCCCGACGCAGTTTTTGTCAAGGGGCCCGGCGCGCTCAAGGCCGAAATTCCCGACAATGACGCCATGGCCGTCGCCGTCGTCGCCAACGGCAATTTCATCATCGACGGCGCTTCCGTGACCTTAACGGCCGGCGAGGTCGAGTACGACGGGACCGGCTATCTCGACGGCATGGGAGAGTCGTTCCTGCCCGAAGGCTCCAGCGTCGCGCTCTTTGCCCAGGGCGACGTCGGCGTGCTCGGCGGCTCGCTTAACGCGACCGCAAAGGGCGGCGCGATGGCCGTCGCAGTCTACGGCTGCGGCGCGATCGACATCATTGATTCCGTCGTGACCGCGACCGCCGGCGGGAGCGATGGGGAAATGGGCAGCGGCGCCATCGTCTGCACCGGCAGGGGAGAGATGATCATCGACGACGAGCCTCGCGCAATTGAGCCCGAATACGGGACCGGGATCAAGATCTCCGGCGCGAACACCGTCGTGACCGCCAAAGGCGAGACCGACGCCCTCTGGTCGAGCCGCGGCATCGTGATCGAGCCTCCGCTTGAGATCGTCGTTCCCAAGGGCGGCGAGGTCTACGGACCGGGCATCATCGATCCCGACGCGGCCGTTCCCGCTCCCCAGCCGACAGGCGAGCCCGAATTTGACTTTGCCAACGCCACCTACGTCGTCATCTCCGCCGACACAACGCCCTTCGTCCCCGGCTACTGGATCAACATGCCCAAGGAGATAACGAACGGCGAGGCCAGGGCGAGCGCGCAGGCCGCCGGCGAGGGCGCGGAGATCACGATAACCCTCAAGCCCGACGAGGGCTACCTTGCCACTCCGCTGGAGATCACCGACGACGCCCGCAGGCCCGTCGAGTTCATCGACAACGAGGACGGCACCTATACCTTCGTCATGCCGGCCAGCGACGTCTGGGTCAAGTTCCGCTTCTACCGCGACCTGCCCTTCGAGGACCTCGATCCCGACGATTACTACTATGACGCCGTCGCCTATCTCTATGACAACGGCATCACCAACGGCACGAGCGACACCACCTTCGATCCCGACGGCATATGCGACCGCGCCCAGACAGTCACCTTCCTCTGGAGGACGCTGGGCGAGCCCGAGCCGACGACGACCGAATGCGCCTTCACGGACATAGACCCCGACGCCTATTACTACAAGGCCGTCCTCTGGGCCGCCGAGAACGGAGTGACCCTCGGCACCTCCGAGACTACCTTCGAGCCGGAGCTCAAGGTCCAGCGCGCCATGACCGTCGCCTTCCTCTACAGGACGCTCAAGCTGCAGGGCAAGGGCTTCGAGGGCGCGTGGGCCTTCGAGCTCGACTTCACGGACAAGGACGACGTGCCCGAATGGAGCTATGAGAGCTTCTGCTGGATGGTCATGAACGAGATCGTCCAGGGCACCGACGCGGGCGAGCTGCTCCCGCTGGAGCCCTGCACCCGCGGCCAGATAGCCGCCATGCTCTACCGCACCCTCGC
>JAEFAK010000121.1 GCA_016287555.1 Oscillospiraceae bacterium | reverse complement strand
TGCTCGAGCTTTTCAAAATCGAGAGTCAGCTCAGCAACGCCCTCCAGAGAGCCGATGAGCTCCTGCTCGAGCTCCTGCGAGGTGACGGTATCGAGCCTCCCCTCCAGAGCGAAGCGGGCCTTTCCGTTTTCGATCGTCTTTTCGATGTTCAGCATATGTATTCCCCCGTTTCGGCGGTTTGTTTCCGGGTCCGCGCGCGGAAGGAGAAGCGATCCTCCCAAAGCGCGGATAATGTGCTTGTTTATTATAACACCGGTCGCCCCCTCAAATCTACCTTATTCTTCCTCATTCTTCCTGCAGGCGTCAGCTTCTCTTTTTTATTATTCAGAAAAAAGGCTTGACATTTTGGTTTATTGGCTGTAAACTCAAAATGGTTTATGTATGATAAACCATTTTTAAGGAGGCGATCGGCATGAATGATATAAATCTCGGCGCGGTCGAGACCCGCTTTGCCGAGCTGATATGGGCGAACGCGCCCATACGCAGCGGCGAGCTCGTCGCGCTCTGCCAAAAGGAGCTGGGCTGGAAAAAGCCCACGACCTACACCGTACTGCGCAAGCTCTGCGAAAAGGGGCTCTTCGTCAACGACGGCGGGACGGTCCGCACGCTCGTTACGCAGGAGGAATTCCGCGCGGAAAAGGGCGAAAAATTCGTCGCCGAAGCCTACGGCGGCTCACTCCCGGCCTTCATCGCGGCGTTCACCTCCCGCCATCCCCTCTCCGAGGCGGAGGCCGCCGAGCTTCAGAAGATGATCGACGACGCGAGGAGAAAGGGGTAAGGCTATGGAAGCATTGTTCGTAAAGCTCGCCGACGCGGGAGTCCCCGCAGGGAGGGCGTTCATACGGCTGCTGAACATGAGCGTCTCGGCGGCGGTGCTCATCCTCGCCGTCGTGCTCGTGCGGCTCGTCTTCCGCAGGGCTCCGAAATGGACGCGCGCCATACTCTGGGCGATAGTCGCGCTGCGGCTGATGCTCCCCTTCACGATAAGCTCCCCCGTCTCGGTCTATAATCTCGTTGCCGACGCTCCGGAGGCCGTCGAGGTCTTCCGCGAGGACGGCGGGAGCGAAAAGCCGCTCGTCTCCTTCGATACCTACGTATATTCCTCCGCCCCCGGCAGCGCCGCGCCGGAAGATGCGGCTCCGGCGCCCGCTGTCGGTCGGACCGACACGGCGGCGCAGACCGCCTCCGTCGAGAGGCGCACCCACAGCGTCTATATCCCGACCGCGATGAAGATATGGGTCATCGGGATATGCGCGATGGCGCTCTACGCGCTCATAAGCATACTTATTCTGCGGCTGAAGCTCAGGCCCGCGGTCGACGTGGGAAACCGCGTGCGCGTCTCGGACGGCGCGCCGACCCCGTTCATTCTCGGCGTGTTCCGGCCGCGCATCTATATGCCCTCCGCGCTCGGCGAAAAGCAGGCCACCGCGGCGCTCGCGCATGAGCGCGCGCACCTGAGGCGGGGCGATCACGTATGGAAGCTGCTCGCCTTCGTCCTGCTGGCGGTGCACTGGTTCAATCCGCTCGTATGGCTGGCCTTCGTCCTCTTCGGGCGCGATCTCGAGCTCATATGCGACGAGCGCGTCATTCGCGGCATGGACGCCGGGGA
Source organism: Oscillospiraceae bacterium (assembly GCA_016287555.1). Taxonomy (GTDB): domain Bacteria; phylum Bacillota; class Clostridia; order Oscillospirales; family Oscillospiraceae; genus RGIG7949. The sequence goes on along the minus strand of JAEFAK010000121.1, from coordinate 4,205 downwards.
ACGCGCCGACTATTCGCAGGCGCTGCTCGACTGCAGCATCAGGCGCACGCCCGTCGTGGCCTGCCCGCTCGCCTTCGCGGAGAGCGGCGTCAAGACGCGCATAAAGTCCGTCCTGAATTATAAAAAGCCGGCGTTCTGGATAGTTGCGGCCGTCATCGTCGTCTGCATCGCGGTCGGCGTCTGCTTCCTGACGGGCCCGGCGAGAACGGAAAAAGCGCCCGATCTGAGCTTTCTGAACTACAAAAACGCGCTTTCTCTCATAGCCGACCGCGACGAGGTGCAGGGCCGCGTACACATAGTAAGAAAAGGGAGCGATAACTCCTATCCCGTCTCGGTCGATCCGCGCGAGCTGGCAAAATACCTCGATAATCTCAACACCGGAGACTATCCCGCGCCGAACGGGCAGAATCGATCCACCAAATACGTCGATCTCATGATAGACGAGGGATACAGTATCTGCGTATATAACACTCCCCATCTCATGAAAGTATCGCTCGGAGACGAGGAACGCTGGTACACCTGCTCTCAGGACGACTTCGGGGACCTCCTGCAAATCGTCTACGCGAAGTATTCCGACCTTTCGCAGCTCCCTCCGCTTCCGGAGAAGCGCGAGTACGTCAATGAGGACACTTTCGAGATCTCCCGCGACGGAGATAACTTTATCGTCACGGGCGAGAAATTCGGCGAGCTCACTTTGGGAACGAGCTTCGAAGACGCCGCGGCGCGCGGATTCGGCTCAGTTTATGAGACGGAGGCCGGACACACGATCGTTACCAATTATAACAACTGGTTCGGCGGCGCCGTCAATAAGATGGCGTGTTACTTCGACGACGAAAACGGCCTTTATCTGATCACTTTTGACTTTGAAGACTGGTATCAAGAAGGAGGCAACGCGGAGATCTGGTTCGAGCTTTACAGGAAGCTGACGGAGCTCTTCGGCACGCCTGACGGCGTTTCCAACATCGGACTCTTCACGAACGCGGAGGAACTGCAGACTCTGATGAACTACGGCGAGGCCGTGGGCGGAATCCATTGGGGAGACCCTGAAGAAAAGTATCTCGTCCTCAACGCCTCGGGAAAGGGGCCTGATGGGCCGGATGCCGCCAACACGGTCTATGTTTTTATCGCATGGGAAGACGTCTGGCACGAGGCGTCGCAGAAATACCACACGGGAATCGTAAGATAACAAAACAACGCAAAAGTACCCGCCGCGGTCTGCGGCGGGTACTTGTTTTTTTATTGCGTTCGGATTATATGCTTGGTCGATCATCTGCGGCGCGATGTGGGCATCGCGCCCTACGCGGTTTCCGGAAGTGCGGTATGCAAGCGACGCGAACGATGAGGAGCTTGCGACGACGAAAGCGCGCCCTACGCGCTTTTCGCAGGTACAGCGCGGCAGGCTTCAGCTCTGCATCTCCTCGATGTGGTAGACGTAGTCAAGGGTCGAGAGGGCCTCGATTATCTGGCCGTGGGTCTTATACTTTTTGAGCTCGGCGCTGCTTATGGAGATCGCGATGGAATAGACGCTCAGGCCGGAATTGGCGTAGGCCGGGTTGAGCTCGATATCGTCTATCGTCAGGCCGAGCTCGCGTATGGTCGTAACGAAATCCTGCAGATAGGCGCTGCTCTTGAGCTCGAGATGTATCTCGAAGTGGTGGGAGCGGTCCTTGAGGGACTTTTCAAGCGACGGGAACCAGCTCAGGCATGCCATGACCGCCGCGAAGGAGATTATCGTCACGGTATAGTACCCCGCGCCGGAGGTCAGGCCGATGACGCCCGTCGCCCAGAGGGCGACAGATGTCGTCAGTCCCTTTATCTGATTGCGCGAGGAGAAAAGGACGGAGTTCTGCGCGATTATCGCGATGGCTATGACCGCGGCGGCCGAGAAGATATGCACGCCGCCGATCGAGTCGCCGAGGAACAGCTCCAGCATCATCGCTATCGTCGAGGCGACGCAGACGAGGATGAAGGTCCTCAGGCCGGCCGAGTGGCGCTTCGTCGCGCGCTCGGAGCCTATGACGAGGCCGATGACGAGCGAGAGCACTATCCTCAGCAGCACGGACGCCCACGTCATCTGCGCGGACCACTCGCCGAGCAGTCTCGCTATGGGATCGCTTATTGAAGTTAACATAATACTTATCGTCTCCTGTTCCTTCCGAATTGACGGGGGCTGTTCATCGCCTCGTAATGCTCCTGAGCGGCGTTGGTGAACGCCTGCTCGTTCTCGTCTATCTCGCGCTGCGGCAGCTCGGCCTGGATGCGCCGGATGCGCTCGATGAGCATTTCGAGCTCGGACTTGGGCTCGCCGCCGGGCTTTTCCGGCTCGACCTCGACGAGCTGCTCTATCTTATCCGAATACGAGCCGGAAAGGCGCAGCGCCAGCTTGCCGCAGGCGGGGCCGATGAGCTCATATAGCACGCTGGACGCGAGGATTATGGTATGCAGGGCGCTGCCCGTCTCTCCGCCGAGCGTCCTCGCGCCGAGCTCGGCGAGGCCGATGGCTATGCCGGCCGCCGGAATGAGGGCGAGGCCGAGATGGTTGCGGACCTTCGGGGGCTTCCCCGTTATGCTGCAGCCCGCGAACGCGCCGAGGTACTTGCCAGCGATGCGGACGACGAAGTACAGTATGCCGACGATCAGCAGCGGCGTCGCGCCTATGGCGCCGGAGGGATCGAAGAGCGCGCTCAGGTCGAAGGATACGCCGGAGCGCACGAAAAACAGCAGCAGGATCGGCGGGCTGAAATAATTGACCTGCATGAACAGGCTGCTGTCCTCGGCGAGGTTGCCGTACACCGTCCCCATGGCCATGCAGCCGAGAAGCGGCGAGATCTCCAGCGCGGCGCATATCCCGCAGAAAGCGAAAAGAAGCGCGATGACGATGATGAGGCGGTTGTCGGTCGTCCTCTTTTTATGTATGAGGAGCTTCATCAGCGCCCCGAAAAGGCCGCCGAGAACGAGCATGCAGAGCGTCTTGACTATGGGCATGAGGACGCTGCCGGCGTCGGGTCTGCCCCCGGAGAGCGAGGCGAGAGCGACGGAGATGGCGGCCGAGTAGAGCAGGAGGCCCAGCACGTTATCCAGCGCGACGACCTGCAGCAGCGTATCGACGAAATCGCCCTTCGAGCCCGTCTGGCGAATGGTCATGACCGTCGAGGCCGGGGCCGTCGCCGCAGCGAGCGCCGCGAGCACGACGGAGAATACGAAGCTCAGCTTCAGCACGAAATAGAGCACGCAGAAGACGAGCGCGGAGGCGGCCAGCGCCTCCAGCAGCGTTATCAGCGCGACCTTCGGGCCGTTCTTTTTAAGCGAGGAGAGCCTCAGATATTCGCCCGTGCTGAACGCGATGAAGGCCAGCGCGATATCCGGGAGAAAGCGCGTCCCCGTCAGCACCGACTGAGGTACGAGGTCGAGGCAGAAGGGGCCGATGACGATTCCCGCGACGACGTAGGCCGTCACGTTGGGCAGGCGCAGGAGCTTGGTCACGCGCGTCATGAGAAAGCCCGCCAGCAGCATTATCGCGACGGCGACTATGACGGGCGTCAGTCCGTCCGCCGGGAGTATAGTCTCATAGAGCCCGCGGAGCATGCCGACGCCTCCCTTCCGCCGCCCGCGCGCGCGGGCAGAGCTCTTTAATGATTTAATATAATATCACCTGTGTCAAGCCCCGCGCAACGCCTTTTTCGCCGAAATTGAGGCTCAGGCAAGAAAAAGCTTGCCCTGCGCCTCGCTAAGCTGTAAAATATCAGGGTATTTTTTGCCCCATGGCGGGGCGCGGGAGTGGTAAGCACGCGAAGGTCAAAGGTCGCGGTCGCGATATGCGGCAGCTATGATAACGAAAAAGTATACCGCGCCGTATCTGGCGCGATCAAGTCGCTCGGCGGGATAGAGAGCTTCGTCTCCCCCTCGGAGCGCATACTCGTCAAGCCCAATCTTCTCTATCCCTCGGAATCCGAGCGCGTCATAACGACGCACCCGGCCGTCATAAGCGCGGTGCTCCGCCTGCTGGCCGAGGCGGGCTGCGGGAGCGTCTCCATCGGAGACTCGCCCGCCAACGGCAACTGCGTCGGCGCTCTGCAAAAGCTCGGTCTGACCGAGGACAGCCTCTGCGGCGCGCGCATAGCCGACATGAGCCACGAGGTCACATTCGAGTATCCGGAGGGAAAGACCGCCAGGCGGTTCTACTTCGCGCGCGAGGTCACGGAGTC
>JAEFAK010000120.1 GCA_016287555.1 Oscillospiraceae bacterium | reverse complement strand
CAAAGGCGGCCATGCCGGCCTCGACGAGGTAACCGACGGTGTAGACAGCCATAAGGCCGGAGAACGGGATGCCGTCCGGGTTGTTGAGAGCCCAGTCGGTATTGCGCCACTTGCCGTCGACCTTCTCGCAGACGAGACCCTCGGGACCGTAGGAGAAGAGCTCCCAGCCGTTGGGCGCATAGTGGAAGTCGACCCACTTCATGCAGAGCTCGAGGTCATGGTTCTTGCAGGCGAACGCAAGGTTGCCGGCGGAGGTCCTGGCTCCGGCGTTGCCGATGTGGAGGACCTGATCCTTGGTCTGGAGGGGCTTCATGATGGGGACCCAGTTGCAGTTCGGGTCAGCGGTGGAGGCGTTGGCCTCGGCAATGCTGCTGGCGCTCATGGTCTGGTACGCGACCTCGTTGTTGTAGGTGCGGGCGGAGAACAGAGCGGCATAGATGTAAGCCTGCCAGTCGGGGTTGATGAGGCCCTGAGTGTAGAAGCTGTTGAGCTTCTCGAGGAGGCCCTTGTCGCCCTCGGCGACGCAGCCGAGCTGGACCTTGCCGTCCTTGACGAATGCGGGCGGAAGGGAGATCGAGACGATCTGGGAGGTGGTGTCGAAGGAGCAGGCGAACTGCCAGTAACCGGTGGACTCCAGCGTGCCGGCGACCCACATCGGGAACTCGACGGTGTCGATCTCGGTCTTGATGGCCTTGAAAGCGGTCTCAAGGTCATCCCACGTCACGATATCCTCGGCCTTCATGCCGACCTTGTCCAGGAAGTCCTGACGGATGCAGTAGCCCATCGTGTACTTGTACGCATTCTGGGAGAGGAACGCCGCAAAGGGAACGAAGTCTTCGGCATAGAAGACGGACTCGTAGGTGGCGGTGTCATCGGGATAGGCGTACTTGGCCTGATACAGATAGTTCGGCATCAGTTCCTTGTGATCGTAGATGTTCTCGGCATAGCCTTCGGAGAACATCTGGGTCAGCGGGCCGGGATAGTACATGGAGGCGTTGGACATCATGTCGCAGAGGTTGTCGGCGGCGAGAAGGATGGAGAAGTTCTCGGCACGGCTCTGAGGCGGGAGAAGGATGTACTCAACGTTGACTCCGGTGAGGTTCTTGACAGCGACGGGGAGCTCCGTGTCGGTGTACTCCATGCCGTTGGGGATGTACTGCATGCTGTAGTTGGTGAGCCAGTACGTCAGAACGGTATCGCTGTCTTCGGTGAGGGGCAGAGGCCACTCATAGGGCTCGGTCGCGATCCCCTTCTCGTCGACAGCAAACGGAAGCTGGTTCTCCGGGGTATCCGGAGTGTCCGGGGTGTCGGGAGTATCGGGGGTGTCCGGGGTGTCGGGAGTGTCGGGCGTGGTGGGTGCGGCAGTCGGCGTCTGAGACGTCGGGGCGGGAGCCGGGGTATTGCCGCAAGCCGCAAACAGCGCCAGCACGAAAACGACAACCAGGACAATAGCGAGGGTCTTTTTCATAGTGAACTCCTTTCTTTCACAATATAATTGCAACATAATTGTAAAACTTTTCGGTGTTTTTCGCAACTACATTCTCATCGTGTGTTTTGCCACTCTGGCACAATATATGCGCAAAAATGGCACATTTTTTTACTGACGACGCTGTCATTATACGGAAAATATCGCCCGCGTTTTTGAAGCGCGGGCGATTTTTCAAAACTGTATTCTTTTGACGTCAGTCAACGTTATACTTCCGTCTTTTTCAATGCATTCGACGCTGAAGCCGCCGATATTCGGCGTCCACCAGTCGAAGAAATCCTTTTTCGGCTCTCCGAGAACGTCCATCAGGACCATTATTACAGCTCCGTGAATAACGAAAACGGCGTCCTCTCCGCTGCAGCCGCGAAGGGCGTCCGTAAAAGCTGGAACGGCGCGGGAAGCGACGTCTCCGCGGGATTCTCCCCCCGGCGGGCCTTCCAGCCCGGCGCAGTCCGACCAGGCGATATATCGCGGATCGTTTTCCATGTCGGCAGCTTTGAGGCGTTCAAACTCTCCGAAATCCATCTCGCGAAGATCCGGAACGATCGTCTGTTCCGCATTAGGAAAGAGGATCGAGGCCGTTTCTCTCGTTCTGAGCATCGGAGAGACGAAAACCCTCTTTACCGAAGGATCCTTTTTTGCATTTTCGGCCTTTTCCCTTCCGGCCGGGCTCAGGGGCTCGTCCGTGCTTCCGATGAATTCCTCGGCGGCGTTGCCTCGGGTCTGCCCGTGACGTATCAGCAGCGCGCGCATGGCAGTTCACCTTTTATGGCGACGGGAATGCCGGCGACTATGCGCACAACGGCTTCGGCTCTCTGAGCAAGAAGAACGCAGAGCCTGCCCGCTGCCTCGCGGAATACGCGGTCAGCGAGATTATCCGGAATGACGCCGCTGCCGACCTCGCAGCAAAGCACCAGCTCCCTTTTGCAGAGAGTCTCAAGCAGCGCTTCGGAACCCTCAGGTCTCGCGCGCACTATCTCCTCCAGTCCGTATAATACCGGAGCAGCCGAGTCGATGCGGCAGCTCATCTCATCGTCATTATATCCGAGCGAGCGGGCGAAAGCTCTCTTCCCCGCTCCGGATGCGCCCAATACAAGTATCATTCGATCATTTTCCTATCTTCTTGCACGTTACTGCGGGATCTTGCCTTTAATAACTATAGGGATCCCGGCGACCATTTCTATGACAGTGTCGGCCATTTCGGCAAGGCGCGCGTTTATTTCTCCGATCGCGCGGACGTATTCGGCCGTGCTGCCTTCATATTCCACGCCGTCAGAGCCGACGTCATTTGTGATAACGAAGAGATCGACGCACTGTGAGGCAAGGTTTCCGACTCCTTCGATGACCTTTTCACGCGGGTCCGTCATGCGGCCCTCATCGTCAAACATCTCGTTGGCGGTAAGGTTGCAGATGCATTCGAGAAGGACGGTGCCGCGCTCAGGAAGAACGAGAGATCCGTAGTCTCTGTATCTCTCGATCGTCTCAAAGCCTTTTCCCGCCCTGAGTCTGCGGTGCCGCTCGACGCGGCGGGCACCCTCTTCGCCGTATGGCTGCATAGCGGCGAGATAGAACCTCGGCGTCGGAGAGCGCATGCACAGAGACTCTGCGTATGAACTTTTGCCGCAGGCGGAACCGCCCGTCAGCAGGATCATCATTTTTTATCTACCTCGTCGTTCTTTTTCCTGGATCGCGCTCTGGACGCGCGCTTTTTTATATCGCCGAAGCGGCTCTTTATATACTCGGCGGAATCCGGCCTGTGCGGGACAGTGCAGTTGGTGCAGTCCTTGATCCCCTTTTCAGTGTATCTGAAATTGCCGCCGCATTTATCCCCGAGCATATAGAGCGGGCAATAGCAGAAAAGGCAGTTGAAGCTGTCAGGATCGTCCGTCTTGTGGCACGGGAAATACTTGCATGCGCGATTTGAGAAAAACGAAGAGCTGTTTTCCATATCCTTCTACCTCACTCTCCGCGCTTTTCGTCCAAAGTATAGAGAAGCGCGTTGACTATGCAGGCGGCGACGTTGCTTCCGCCCTTCCTGCCCCTTGCGACTATGCAGGGAACGTCTGTCTCCATTATGAGCTCCTTGGATACGACGACGTTCACGAAACCGACAGGAACGCCTATTATGAGCTTCGGTCTGTATCCGTCGTCAATGAGCTCGCGAAGCCTGATAAGCGCGGTCGGGGCGTTGCCGATGGCAAATATCACGTTATCGCCGAGCCTCGCGGCCTTGTCCATGCTCGTCCTTGCGCGCGTGCAGCCCAGCTTTTTAGCCTCCGCCGCCACGTCCGCGTCGGACATGAAGCAGCAGGCCTTTCCGCCGAATCGCTCGAGCGTTTTCTTGCTGATCCCCGACCAGCCCATCTGCGTATCCGTCACGACTGTCGCGCCGTCTCGGATCGCCTCCTTGGCAAGCTTGACCGCGTTCGGCGAAAAATAGAGGGAATCGGCGTAGGAGAAGTCGGCAGTCGTATGGATTACGCGCTTTATGATCGGTTCCTGTTCAGGGTCAAGTATGCGGTCGCCGAGTTCAGCCGTTATTATCTCGAAGCTCTTTTTTTCTATGTCTGCGGGAGCGACGTTTTCTATCCTGTTCAAAGTCCTTCCCTCCATATGCGGTATACCGTTTCCATGTTCATATGCCCGCGTATGGCGTCAGCGAGCAAATCGTACTGCCTCTGTTTATGCTCCTCGCCGTTTACCCGGCCGAGCGAATCCGGGTCAACGCCCTTCTTGACAGCAAGGGCGCGGATAAGCGACCCGGCGATCTCATCTCCGTCGAGTACGCCGTGAACATAGCAGCCGCAGACGTTCCCGCTGCAGCATCCGTCGGCGCGGGAAGTGCCGGAAACGGCGTCCGTCAGCGAAAGGACCGGCGCGGCGCTCTCGGTAATGCCCATGTGTATCTCATACCCCTCGAAGGGCTTGCCCGAAAGCCCGGAAAAGACTCCGCCGAGCTTTCCAAAGCTCCCCTCGACGCGGGTGCGCGTCTTTTCTCCGGCAAAGACAGTCGAGATCGGGAGCAGGCCGATGCCGCGCATCTCGCCGCCCTGCTCGACGCCCTGCGGGTCAGCCAAGGATTGCCCTAGCATCTGATAACCGCCGCAGATGCCGAATACGGCTCCGCCGTCGTCTGCAAAATGCTTTATCTGAGTCTCAAGCCCGTTCTGACGAAGCCATGCCAGATCGCCCATGGTGTTTTTCGTTCCCGGAAGGATCACAAGATCGGGCGAGCCGAATTCCCGCGTCGAAGCGACGTATCTGACCGATACTCCCTCGACGGCCTCGAGAGCTCTGAAATCGGTGAAGTTGGAAAGACGCGGAAGGCGTATGACGGCGATATCGACGAGCTTGGCAGCCTTGTTCGTCAGCCGCTCGGAGAGACTGTCCTCATCGTCAATGTCAAGGCGCACATAAGGCACGACGCCGACTACGGGTATGTGGATAATATCCTCGAGCATTTTAATGCCCGGCTCGAGAATTGACTCGTCTCCTCTGAACTTGTTTATTATGACGCCCCTGACCATGGAGCGTTCCTCCTCGGTCAGCAGGGCAATCGTGCCGTAAAGCTGGGCAAAGACTCCTCCCCTGTCGATATCTCCGACAAGCAGGACGGGGGCCTTTGCAAGCTTCGCCATATCCATATTGACAAAGCAGTCGTTGTTCTTGAGGTTTATCTCGGCAGGACTTCCGGCGCCTTCGATGATTATAGCATCATTTTTCTCGGAAAGCGAGTCAAAAGCGCGCATGACGTCCGGCACGAGCTTATGCTTGACTTTGTAATAGTCCACGGCGGACATCTGGCCCCACACTTCGCCGTTGACGATTATCTGAGAGCCCATATCCGTCGTCGGCTTGAGCAGTACGGGATTCATCAGAACGGACGGCTCGACGCCGGCCGCTTCTGCCTGAACGACCTGGGCACGGCCCATCTCAAGGCCTTCTTTCGTTATGAAAGAATTGAGCGCCATGTTCTGTCCCTTGAACGGCGCGACCTTATACCCGTCCTGTCTGAAAACGCGGCAAAGGCCGGCGGCGACCAGGCTCTTGCCGGCATTGGACATCGTCCCCTGTATCATCAGTGCCTTGGCCATGGCTTTACTTCCTTTCAGCGCAGCGGCGCAGGAATCTCTCTATAAGAGCGGGATCGGATTCATAAAACAAATGCGGAAAGCCCGCGACGAGATTTCCCTCGACGTGGGCGCACTTCCAGCTTCTCGTCCCGCTCGGCTTGACGGCAAGCAGGTCCTCGCCGCAGTCGCCGCTCTCGAAATAATGGAACTCGTGAGCCCGTATCTTTTCTCCCTTTTCAAATAGGCCGCCCGCGGTGAGCGCCGTCAGTTCCACGTAACC
>JAEFAK010000119.1 GCA_016287555.1 Oscillospiraceae bacterium | reverse complement strand
CGTCGTCGACGAGCTCATAGACATGGGCGCGACGCCCTACCTCTACACCGAGGGCAAGTACAACACGCGGCTCGAGGCCCTGCGCGCGCTGCCCGTCGGCAAGTGCATCGTCCACCTCGAGACGACGGACGCCAAGCGCGCCAAGGAGATCCTCGGCGACGTCGCCTGCCTCACGGGCAACCTGCCCATCTACGAGCTGGAGTTCGGCACGAAGGAGAAGGTCGCCGACTATACCAAGTACCTCATGGACACCCTCGCCCCCGGCGGCGGGTACATCTTCGACTGCGACGGGACCATCGAGAACGCCAAGCCCGAGAACCTCGAGGCCATGTTCGAGACCGCCGCGCTCTACGGCAAATACTGAAAATGCCGCCCCTTCGGGCGGGAACGGAGAACAGAAAAATGGAAAAAAGATTTGAGATCCTCGAAAAAGAAGGCTTCCTGGAGGGCACGCGCATCATCGTCGATACGGAGACGGGCGTGCAGTACCTCTACGTCTATTCCGGCTACGGCGGCGGCGTGACCCCGCTCCTGGACAGGGACGGCAAGCCCCTGATCGACAAGAGATTCGGCAGGTGATCGAGATATCCCTGCTCGCCGCCGAGCTCGTCTTCGCCGCGGTCTGGCTCCTCGTGCGCGCGATCGTATGGATAAGGCGGGGCGGCGTCGACCTGAAGCGCGAGGCGCTGCTGCTTCTGATGTTCATAAACCTCGCCGTCATCATCCGCTTCGTCTTCTTCCCGATGGAGCGCGTCGGCGGGAGGGTGCAGCCTCTCGTCTTCGACCCGGCGGCAGCGTACCCCTTCCGGGTGAACCTCGTCCCGCTCAAAAACCTGCTCAGATTTGATACGAAACGCGACCTGCTGCTCAACCTCGTCGGCAACTCGGCCATGTTCGTCCCGACGGGCATAGTTCTGCCGATAGTATACGGGCGGCTTCGCGGCTTTTGGAAGACCGTCGGCGCCGGAGCGCTCATCTCCCTGTGCATCGAGCTGCTGCAGCTCCCCTTCGCCGTGCGCGCCTCGGACGCCGACGACCTCATCCTCAATACGCTCGGCGTCGCTGTCGGATACGGCATATACGCGCTCGTCCGCGGCCTCATAAGGCGCGGGAAACGCGGAGGGACAGAACGATGAACGATATTATTCTTGCGCGCCCGGCCGCGGAGCATGCGGAGCGGGTCATGGACTTCCGCGCCGAGCTGCTCCGCTCCGGCGACGGCTTCGACGGCTGCGCCGGGCTGGAGGACTGCGCGACGTTTGAGGAGTGGCTCGACTTCGAAGCGCGCCTGCGCGCGAAGTACGGCGCGGGCTACGTCCCCTCGGACGTGTTCCTCGCCGTGCGCGTCTCCGACGGGCGCGTCGTTGGCGTCATAGACTTCCGCCACCCGCTGACGGACTTCCTGCTCAGCTTCGGCGGGAATATCGGCTACACCGTCCGCCCGACGGAGCGGCGAAAGGGCTATGCCTCGGAGATGCTCCGCCTGCTGCTGCCCTTCTGCCGCGAGGCGGGGGAGACGCGCGTTCTCCTGACGTGCGACAGGGGCAACGAGGCCTCCCGCCGCACGATAGTCAAAAACGGCGGCGTCCTCGAAAACGAGGTCCCCGACGAGCCCGGCCTCGGCAGGAGCGGATTCATACAGAGATATTGGATAGCGCTGTGATTTGAAAGGAGCGGCCCTTTCCGGTTTCGGAAAGGGCCGCTCCTTTCATTTCTCCGTTATCAAGAGCCGTTCCTCGGTCATGTCGTAATAGAGTGTGAGCTCGCCGGGAGCGCATTCGCGGACGAAGACGATATCCTTCAGTTCCTCCGCGTTGTCGACGTAGTCCGGGAGGGCGTTTCGCGCGGCGGTAACGCGCTCCGGCTCATAGCGCAGGGTGCTGCTCTCCTCGAAGACGGCGGAATAGAGTATGCCCGCCTCGACGAGGTCCTGGAAGATATGGCTGCCGTAGCTCAGCTCCGGCATGTAGCCCGCGCGCGACTCGGATATCTCCAGAATGGCGCTGAACTCGCTGATGTCGGCAAACGACGAGGGGACGCCGAGCTCCGGCGACGAGGTACAGATCCTGCCGGGCGCCATGAGCAGGAGCTTTTTGCCGCGCCCCTTCAGTTTCCAGTTGACGGCCGAGAGCGCCGTTCTGACCCTGTATTTTTCCGAATAGGGCATGCGGTAGTACGCGATGGGGTCGATATAGACGGCGGCGTCGATATCCAGCCGGCGGGAAAAGCCCATGGAGACGCCTTTCGTCTCGACGAGGACGCCGCCGAAGGTCCCCTCATCCGGGAAGGCGACCGCCTCCGCCTCGCCCGTCATCTGCAGGGGGCGGCACTGGAGAAGGTCGATGAGGTAACGCCCGTCGGGCGAGACGTTGACCGTATATTCGACGTCGACGGGGTAATCGTAGCGCGCCTGCAGCAGGGCGAGGATATCCCTCATATCCGCCATCAGCTGCGCGTTTTTCACGAGCCCGTCGCAGGAGGTGTAGCGTACGTCGCGCTCGCTGCCCCGCTCGCGGTACCATGCCTCGGCCTGCCAGTCCCGCGTAAAGAGGAGCGCTTCCAGATAGCGCGGCAGGAGCGGGCGCACCTGCTCCGCCGGGAGGCTCTCGACGTCCCCCGCCGAGGCGCTGACGGCGTCGATGAGCTGCTGGGAAAAGCGGGAGCGGTGCTCGGAGGAGTTGAGCAGGAACCTCGTCGGCGCGTCTAGCGAGACGATGCGCGGATATGATCCCGTACGGCGGTCGACGGCGGCGGTCCCGAGCCCGGCGACGAGGCGGAGCATGCCCGCCTCCGGGTGCTCGACGCCCATGCGGTAAGGACTCATGGAATAGCCGACGCCCGCCGCGCACGGCATAAAGAGCTCGCCGTACCGCGAGCCGGATACCCGCTGCACGAGCAGCGCCATCTGCTCGTCCTTCTGCCAGAGGCCGCGGCGTTTTCTGTAATCGAGCGCGGACATGCTGACCGTGCTGGCGTAAACGGTCCGTATCGCCTGCTCGAATGCGGCAAGCCGCTCCTCCAGATCGCCCGTATTCGCGCAAAAGACGGATTCGTACTTGCCCGCGAAGGCGTTGCCGAAGCCGTCCTCCAGGATAGAGCTGGAGCGTACGATGACGGGGTCGCCGCCGTAATAATCCAAAAGGGCGCGGAAGGCCCTCTCCATGCCGGGGGAGAATCTGCCCTGCATGATGCGTTCCGCTATGCTGTCCGCGAGAGCGAAATACCCCTCCTCCGTCTTCTGGGCTATCTTCAGATCCCAGAAGCCGTTGTCGACGATGAAGGAATAGAAGACGTCCGAACCGATATAGAACGAATCGTGCGGCTCGATGCGCGAGAATATGTCCGGGCGGTCGTTTTCTGTTATCTTGCGCGAAAGCAGCATGCCGCAGGCCTTGCCGCCTATCATGCCCGTCCCTATCATGCGGGAGTGGATAGCAAAATAATCCTGCGGGCGGAAGTTACGCTTTATCATCTGCCTCATGCGCGGGTCGCGCGTGAGCATGATGTCGCAGATGCGGCCGCAGTCCTCCGTAACGTCGAGACCGTTTTCGTATTTTATCTTCGTGCGCTGGAAAAACCGCTCCCAGCTGTCGGCATTCCGGTCGGCGTTTTCCGCCGTTGCGAGATTGACGCGCGAATAGTAGCCGCTGATCTCCACGCCCTCAGAAAGCGGGCGAAACTCGCCCGTGTCTCTGCTGTACTTATGCGGACTGAACATCGTCGGCGAGTTTCTGTTCCAGACCTTGACCGGGCGGACGTAGAGCTCTTCCGTCCCGCCTTCGCCGCAGGGGAAGACGTCGAGAAAGAGCTGGGTGGTATTGCGTATCTTCTCTATCGCCTCGAAGGAGTGCCTCCCTCTTATGACCGGGAAGAAGGCGACCGTGTCCAGCTTGAAAAGGAAAGGGCACGTCAGATGAAAAAAGTCGCCCATGAGCAGGTCCGTCGCCCAGGCCTCCTCCAGATCGGAGAGGCAGTCGAAGACGTAGAAGGCGTCCCTCCCCTCGCGCTCGATGAGGTTGTGGATGTCGATGGTAAACGTCTCGAAAAGATGTGACAGCTCCATCGGGACTATCTTCAGTCCCTCCATCGGTTCGAGTACGGGCTCGTGCCCGGCGAAGCGCACGTATATAAGGTCCCTTCCGTCCCGGATCGCCTGCAGGGCGAAGGGGCGCGCCAGCTCCCGGAACTGGTCGAGCGAGGAAACGCGCCAGACGACGTTGTCGCCCATACGTATATTGTCGAGCGCGCGGTCCATTTCGGGTATGCCGGAAAATACCCTGTCGAATGCGGCCATAAGATAACCTCCCGTTCCGCTTTTTTCAACAAAAAAAGCAACGGCGCCGCACGGAACATCGTCCGTGAAACGCCGTTGCTTCACGATATGAGTTTACGCCGATCCGGGAGGCTTGTCAAGGCCCCCGGTCAGTCAAATCCGCTGACTCGCCCTGCGCGCTTCCCGTAAATGCGGCAGGGTCCCTCACCTCGTCTTCACAAGCTCCGTATCATTCGCGTCGGCGCATGCGGCGCTCGGCGCAGACGCCCCCGAAGGGGAAGCCTTTGGCTTGCTCCGCATTTGCGGGGCAGGTCTTTTCTCTCCCTTGAATCCTCATTCCCGGCATGGTATAATCATGCCATAATAAGTAAAACCACCCCTTAAAGAAAGGACGTGCGCCATGTATACCTTCAAGCCCTATACGCAGCGCGTCGCAAGGCTCCGCGACGCGGTCCGCGACAGGCTCATGGTCGCGGATTCGGAGAAGGCGCGCCTCCAGCTCGAGGCGAAGAAAAAATACTTCAAGTATCCGCCCCTCCTGCAGAAGCCCTACATCTCCCTCTACGTCCTCGAGCGCATGCCGCTCAACCTGCACGAGGACGAATACTTCTTCGGCAGCCTCGGCTATAAGGGCTGGGGCGCGGCCAACGGCTCCGGCTGGCTGAGCGTCGACATCGAGCACACGTGGCCCATCCGCGAGGACGGGCTGCATCACGCGCCCGAGGACGACCCCTTCTATTCCCACCAGCGCATGGCCATATCCCCCGAGGACCTCGCCGCCCTGCGCGAGATATCCAAAGAGAAGGCCGCTCTGGAGGGCGGCTTCGGCGCGGCCAACTGGCTGCCCGACGGCGTCGAGGAGCTCTTCGTCCTGCAGGCCAACCCCTCCGGCAAGAAGGGCGGCTGGCCCATCTATCTCCCGCCCGGACACCTCACCCCCGGCTACCAGAACATCCTGCGGCAGGGCTACGGCGCCATCCGCAGGCAGGCGCAGGACTGGCTCGACGAGCGCGAGGGCAACATCATGGGCGACGACATCGGCAAGTATATGTTCTACAAGGCCGCGACAGTCGCCTGCGACGGCGCGATAACGCTGACCCGCCGCTACGCCGACCTCGCCCGCGAGCTCGCGGCGAAGGCGGAAGACCCCGCGAAGAAGGCCGAGTACGAGTCCCGCGCGGAGAGCCTCGACCATATCGCGACCGAGACGCCGCGCACCTTCTGGGAGGCCTGCCAGATGGCCCTCATGTACGACGTCTTCCTCAAATCCGAAAACGACCCCGGCGTCATCAGCCTCGGCCGCTTCGACCAGTATACGTGGCCGTATCTGAAGGCCGATCTGGAGGCCGGGCGCACGACGCTCGAAGAGGCGCAGGAGCTCGTCGACGGCTTCTTCCTGAAGATAAACACGTTCTACGGCGGCGGCTTCGGCAAGAACGCCCAGACCGTCGGCATAGGCGTCTCCTTCCAGCACACGACCATAGGCGGCACCGACCCGAAGACCGGGGATGACGCGGTCAACCCTGTCTCCTACAAGGTGCTGGAGACGATGGCGCGCCTCGACCTGCACGACCCGACGAT
>JAEFAK010000118.1 GCA_016287555.1 Oscillospiraceae bacterium | reverse complement strand
CGTCGGTCACGACGAGGTTCACTCTGTCGGATTCGAGGGCAGTAAGCATTGCCGGCGCGGATTCCATGGCGGGAAGGATGTCTGCATCCGTTATCTGAGGCAGGCAGACGTCGTACCAGACGGTGTTCATCTGGGACGTGCAGGTTGCTCCGGCCAGATCGGAGAGCCCCTTCGCCCCGGCAAACGGGCCGTCTTTCTTCGTCAGTCCGACGATGGAAGCGTAATAATAGGGGGTAGTAAAATCGACCATTTCAAGACGCTCGGAGGTAATGGACTGGCCGGCAATAACGCAGTCTACCGTACCGCTCTGGACTGCCATAACGAGAGAATCCCAGTCGAGCTTAACTATCTTCAGGTCATATCCGAGCTTATCTGCGATGAGCTTTGCCATCATGACGTCATATCCGTAGGCAAACTCATTGCTGTCTGCGATGGGAACGGCTCCGTTGGCGTCATTGCCCTGAGTCCAGTTATAGGGAGCATAGCCGCATTCCATTGCGACGGAGAGAGTTTTTTTGCCGCCGTCAGCAGGCTGCTTTGCGCCGCAGGAGGCAAAAGAGAACAGGATCGCGATCACGGCGAGAACGGCTATTATGCGTTTCATAATATTTACCTTCTTTTCAAGATTTGCATGGAATTCGTATATTTATACATGCATTATTGATTTAGTACTATAAACTTCGAGACAGCAAATGTCAACCGTTTTCTATCAAAAACTTCAAGAATTATCATATTAAACAGAACATTATCAAATAATTACAAAAAAAGAGACCCCCGGATGAACGGAGGTCTCAAAATTATCGCATGGATATTTATGCTTTAGGGCCGGCATCAATGACAGCTTGCGGCATATTCTTGTATTTGCTGAAGTTCTCGACGAATTTAAGGGCAAGCTCATGCGCGGTCTTTTCGTATTCCGCCTTATCCGCCCACATCGTTCTCTGATCAAGGAATTCGGCGGGAACGTTCGGGCAAGCGGTCGGGACCGATACTCCGAAAACGGGATCGGTCCTGAATTCGCCCTTGTCAAGCTCTCCGTTGAGGGCTGCGGTGACCATCGCGCGGGTATATCTGAGCTTCATTCTTTCGCCGACTCCGTATTTGCCGCCGGCCCAGCCTGTATTGACAAGGAATACCGACGTCCCGTATCTGGAGATGCGTTCGCCGAGCATGGCGGCGTACTTCGCTGGGTCAAGCGGAAGGAAGGGAGCTCCGAAGCAGGTCGAGAAGGTGGTCTGCGGCTCGACTATGCCGCGCTCCGTCCCGGCAAGCTTGGAGGTATAGCCGGAGACGAAGTGATACATCGCCTGCTCGGGAGTAAGCTTGGAAATGGGAGGGATGACGCCAAAGGCATCCGCAGTCAGGAACACAACGGCCTTGGGCTGCCCCGCAACTCCCGGAATAACGCAGTTGGGGATATGGTCGACGGGATAACCGACTCGTGTGTTCTCCGTGAGAGAAGCGTCGGCAAAATCGAATTCGCGCGTAACGGGATCCATTATCACGTTCTCGACGAGAGCGCCGAACTTTATGGCGTTCCATATCTGAGGCTCGTTCTCCTTTGAAAGGTTGATGCACTTTGCATAGCAGCCGCCTTCGATATTGAACACGCCTTCTTCGCACCAGGCATGCTCGTCGTCGCCGATGAGCATGCGCTCGGGATCGGCAGAAAGGGTCGTCTTGCCCGTCCCGGAAAGGCCGAAGAATACGGCCACGTCGCCGGCCCGGCCGACGTTGGCAGAGCAGTGCATCGTAAAGATGCCCTGCATGGGGAGGATGAAGTTCATTACGGAGAATACGCTCTTTTTTATCTCGCCTGCATACTGGCTGCCCGCGATTATGACAATCCTTTTCTGGAAGTTAATTATTATGGCGGCTTCGCTGTTGACATGATCCGTTTCGGGAACGCACTTGAAACCGGGCGCTGCGATGAAGGTAAAGCCCGGCGCGAAGGTGTCGAGCTGCTCGGCCGTCGGTCTGACGAGGAGCTGATGGATAAACAGGTTCTGGCTCGCCAGCTCGTTCACGACGCGAACGGGAAGATGGAACTTCTCGTTGGCTCCTGCAAACCCGTCGAATATAAAAATGTCGCGCTGCTGGAGATAAGCCATCATGCGGTTATAGATACCATCGAAAACATCGGCGGAGACGGGCACGTTGACGCTGCCCCAGTCTATAAGAACGTGCACGTCGGGCGTATCGACGACGAAGCGGTCGTTGGGGGATCGGCCGGTATAAGCACCGGTGGTTACGACAAGCGCACCGGAATTGGAGAGCGTGCCTTCGCCGCGCTCGAGCGCCTTCTCTACCAGGACGGCGGGCTCCAGATTGCGGTATACCGCTTTCGGGGCTACGATACCGAGTTTTTCGACGTATGCTCTGATGTCTTCCATGGGAGATCTCCTTTCAAAAAAAAGCAAGAGGAATAAAGCTTTCTGCTTTGATTCAGCATAGACTATTTGAGTCTCTTTGTCAATCTTGCCCGGCGTCCTTTGAGATTCATTATGCTTGACTTAAAGTGTTTGATATCTTATAATTTTTTGAGCCTGAACTGAGGCGATATGCGGGCATGATGGAATTGGCAGACATGTAGGATTTAGGTTCCTATGGAGTGATCCGTTGGGGTTCAAGTCCCCATGCCCGCACCAGCAGAGGGGGTCCTGCCCGGACCCTCTCTTTTTTCTTCTCCGCGATCTCGACTAAATATAAGCGAATCTTGCATTAGCTTCTATAATTCAATATAATAATTGAAAAAAGATTATGAAAGCGGGTAACCATGTATGACCGTATTCCCGAAGCTCTTTGAGCCTTTGAAGATCAACGATAGGTACACCATGAAAAATCGCATAGTCTGCGCTCCCATGGCTTTCGCCCTGGTCGCATGCGATCCCGAGGCAGGGGAGAAGTCCTTCCGAAAGCTGGAGGCTCCCGCCAGAGGAGGCGACGCTATGGTAAGCGTCGGCGAGCTTGACGTGAATTTCAGGGACGCTATTCGCATCCCTCTTCCGCCGATCGATTTTTCAGAGACCGAAGGCTACGCGGTAAGCCGTATCGGCGAATACGCCCGGCGCATAAAAAAGCACGGAGCGATAGCTCTGTGCGAGCTCAGCCATCCGGGAGCCGAAAAGACGCCTTTTGACGATACTCAGGAAGCGATCGGCCCGAACGACGAAGTCAGGCCGAGCGGAGTACACGTCCGGGCAATGACGGCGGAGGACATGAAGCGTATTGCCGGAGACTTTGTGACATGCTCCCGCTTTGTCAAAAACTGCGGTTTCGATGGGATCGTGATCCACGGAGGACACGGATTCATCTTCACGCAGTTTCTCTCCTCGACATATAACAGACGCACCGACGAATACGGCGGCAGTCTTGATAACCGGGCCAGATTCCCGCTCATGATACTCAAGGCCATCCGCGAAGCGATGGGGAAGGATTTTATCATTGAGCTGAGACTGACCGGCGACGACGGATACAAGGACGAGCGCCACGGCGTTACCCCCGAGGAGACCGGGATGTTCGCCCACATGTGCGAGGGGATAGTCGATCTTATCCAGGTCTCTGCAGGAGTTTATTATGATTCGATAGAGACCCACCAGTTTACCTCCATGTTCGTTCCGCACGGGATAAACTCCCGCATATCCGCCGTCGTAAAGAGCTATACCTCGCTCCCGGTCGGAGTTGTCGGCGGGATAAACTCGCCCGAAATGATGGAGCAGATCCTCGAAAAAGGCGAGGCCGACTATATAGTTCTCGGCCGCCAGAGCCTTGCCGATCCCGATCTTGCAAATAAGGCCATGCGCGGAGAAGAGGACCGCATCCGCCGCTGCCTTCGCTGCTTTAAGTGCTTTCCCGGCTCGCCGGAGGAGGGATATACCGATCTTCCGTTTACGAGCAATGAGCTGGCCAAGGTCGTAGGCTCGTGCACTGTCAACCCTCTGGCAAATCTGCCCTTCGATCCCGCTCAGCTCCCTCCGGCGTCGGACTCGAAGCGCGTACTTATTATAGGAGGCGGCATCGCAGGAATGCAGGCTGCAATGACGTCCTATGACCGCGGCCATAAGGTCATCCTCGCAGAAAAGAGCGATAAGCTCGGCGGACTGCTCTTTTTCACTGACACGGACGTAGACAAAGAGGACCTTCGAAATTTCAAGAATATGATGATATCCGAAGTCCTTCGCCGGGATATCGACGTCAGGCTCAATACCGAAGTCACACCGGACAATCTCCGTGATTTCGATCCTGAATACATTATAATCGCGACCGGCTCTCTTCCGGCATGCCCGAAAATACCGGGGATAGAAAATGCGGTCCAGTCTCTGGAAGCTTACCGCGGCAATATAGTGCCCGGAAAATGCGTTCTCATGCTCGGAGGGGGACTTGTCGGAGCCGAGCAGGGGCTTCATCTTGCCAAGACCGGACATGACGTCACCATCGTCGAGATGCTGCCGCGCGTAGCAAACGAAGCATACGGCATGTACCGCGAAGCCCTTGTGCTCGAGCTTGAAAAAGCGGGAGTCAAGATCTACGAAAACACCAGATGTCTTGAAGTCGGCGCAGGCACGCTCCGGGTCGCTCTTCCTGATGGGACGGAGACTGACCTTAAAGGCGACACTGTCCTGTACGCGCTCGGAATGAGATCCGTGCCCTGCGAAGCTCTAATAACTGCTGCGGGCGATATCCCCGTCGAAGTCATCGGTGACGCGGTCAGGCCCGGAAAGGTCGACGGCGCGACACGCGGCGGATATATGGCCGCGATTAGAATAGCGACAGATTTCGATTTCTGATCGGTTGTCGATCCCGCATGAAAGGAGGGCGTCCATTGAAACTGAAAAATGAATATCCTTCCGTGTCAGGCGGAGCGCGCCCGTCTTACGGCGGAAGTCAGATGCTCTCTCCGAGAAAAAAGCTGCAGCGCTGCGGGTGCGGTCCCGTCGCAGTCGCGGACCTGATCATTTATCTGAGCCGCAGCAGACCGGGCTGCGATACACCTCTCACGAAAACGCTCCCTGCTTTCGGTCCGGCCGAGCGTTCCGCCTATAACGACTTGCTCAATAAGCTATGCCGCCGGTATACCCCGGTACTGTATCCGACTGGAACTAACGGCGTATTTCTCACTTGGGGCCTTAACGCATATTTCAGGAAAAACAGGATTTCTCTCCGCGCCTCATGGTGCTGGAGCGGGAAAAAGCTGATGCAGAGGATATCCGATATGCTCGCGGCCGATTTTCCCGTAATTCTCGCGATAGGGCCGAATTTCCCGCTGATGTATTCGGGCCGGCATAAAGTCGCACTTTACATCAGAAGCGGCGACAGATTCTTCCCAAAGGCAAAAGTCAACTCCCACTATGTTACTGTCACAGCCCTAGAAGGCGAGTGGATGAAAGTCGCGTCCTGGGGCACCGAGTTTTATATCAACGTAAGGGAGTTCGAGACGTACGCGCGAAAATACAGCATCCCGCTCCTGTCAAACATTATGATCATACGCAGTAAATAAAAGACATCCCCGGACCGCCGTCCGGGGATGTCTTTTTTTATACGTCATATCTCGGGAAATTCCAGCATATCGACGAACACGTCCTGGAACTTCGGATCTGCGGCAAGTTCAAGATAGTTTATCTCTCTTGCCATGCGTACCGCGCGTTCAAATTCTTTTCTGCTGAGAAGTGCGAGCTTCGCTCCCTGACCGGCAGCGTTGCCTATGGCGACTACCTTGCTTTCAAGAACGGGCGGGATGAGAGCAATACCGCAGGCGCTCTTGGGGGACATATAGCTCCCGAATGCTCCTGCTATCATTACGGACTTGATATCCTCCGATCTGACTCCGAGAAAGTCCGACATCATCTCGATGCCGGCCGCCATGGCGCCCTTGGCAAGCTGGACTTCGCGCACGTCCTTCTGCGTGAAATAGACCTCGTTTTTTGAGTCTTTATAAATGAGGAAAGCGCGCTGTCCGTC
>JAEFAK010000117.1 GCA_016287555.1 Oscillospiraceae bacterium | reverse complement strand
TCGCGCTCGTCGATGTCGAGGCTGCGAAAGCGAGGCCGCGCGCCCTCGGCGGGCGTCTCCTTTTCTTTCTTCAGGCAGGGCTCGAGATGCATGTACTGCGGCACCTGATCCCACTTGATCACCGTGCCCGCGCCGTGGGCGCAGAAGACGGAGTCGGCGGTGTTCTCGACGTCGGAATCGGGATCGTAACCGGAGGCGGCGGCGACCTCTTCGGCGTTGTGGCAGGGCTCGTATCCTCGGAAGACGCAGGAAAAGCTCCCGCGCCCGGCCGTATAGGCCAGCACGTCGCGCCGATAGTCCCCCGAGGTCGAGGCGGGGACGCTGCCTCGCAGGACGGCCGTCTCCCCCTCCTGCTCCGGCGCGCCGAAGCGGCCGCACATGCGCTGGATGTCGCTCATGGCGCGGCCGACGGAGCCGGACGGGACCTCCAGCGTAAAGTCGTACCACGGCTCGAGCAGGACCGTGCCCGCGAGGCGCAGGCCCTGCCGGACGGCGCGGTACGTCGCCTGGCGGAAATCGCCGCCCTCGGTATGCTTTATGTGCGCCCGCCCGGAGACGAGCGTTATCTTCATATCCGTTATCGGCGAGCCCGTGAGCACGCCGACGTGGGTCTTCTCGGCAAGGTGCGTGAGGATGAGCCGCTGCCAGTTGAGGTCGAGGTCGTCGGTGCGGCAGTCGGAAGAAAAGACGAGGCCGCTCCCCCGCTCGCCGGGCTCCATACGAAGGTGCACCTCGGCGTAGTGGCGCAGGGGCTCATAGTGCCCGACGCCCTCGACGGCGCGGGCTATCGTCTCCTTATATACGACGCGGCCGGGCCCGAAATCGACGTCAAGGCCGAAGCGGCGCTTTACTATCGCCTTAATGACCTCGAGCTGGACCTGCCCCATGAGGCTGACGCGGATCTCCGCCCCGTCCCATGCAAGGCGGAGCATGGGCTCCTCCTCCTCAAGGCGGCGGAGCTTTGCGAAGACTGCGTGCGGGTCTGCTCCGTCGGGCAGCAGCACGCTGCAGGACATGACGGGCTCGAGCGTCGGAGCGTCTGACGGCGGCTGGACGCCGAGCCCCTCGCCGGGGCGCGTCCTCGTAAGACCCGTGACGGCGGCGACCTGCCCGGGGAAGACCTCGTCCGCGAGGGCGAACTTCGTCCCGGAATAGATGCGGAGCTGGTCGGCCTTCTCGGTCCACGCCTCCCCGTCAGGCCCGACGCCGGAGAGCGCCGTCTTGACCTTCAGGCTGCCTCCCGTCAGCGCGAGGTAGGTCAGCCTCGCGCCCTGCGCATCCTCGCCTATCTTGAAGACTCGCGCGCCGAAGCTCTCCATGCGGGGCGGCTCGCGAGTGTATCTTTCAAGCGCCGCGAGAAGGGCGTCGACGCCCTCCAGCTTCAGCGCCGAGCCGAAAAAGCACGGGAAGACGCGCCGCCGGGCTATGGCGGTCACGACGTCCCCGTCCGGGACGCTGCCGAGGCTCAGGAAGTCTTCCATGAGCGTCTCGTCGCACATGGCGAGATCGTCCGCGAGGGAGGCCGAGCCGAAGTCGACGCAGCAGTCGGACAGCTTCTCGCGGATGAGCGCGAGCATCCCCGCCGCGTCGGCGTCCGGGCGGTCCATTTTGTTGATAAAAATAAAAGTCGGCGTCCTGTGCTTTTTGAGCAGACGCCAGAGAGTTTCCGTATGTCCTCGCACGCCGTCCGCCGCGCTTATGACGAGCACGGCATAGTCGAGCGCGTCGAGCGCGCGCTCCGTCTCGGAGGCGAGATCGGCGTGGCCGGGGGTATCGAGCAGGGTCAGCTCCGCCTCCGGAAGGCGCAGCACGGCCTGCTTGGCAAAGACGGTTATGCCGCGGCTGCGCTCTATCTCGTCTGTATCGAGAAAAGCGTCCGCGTGGTCGACGCGGCCGAGCCTGCGTATCTCGCCCGCGGTGTATAAGAGCGCCTCGGTCAGCGTCGTTTTCCCGGAGTCGACGTGGGCGAGCATGCCGACGACGAGCCGCCTCAAGACTTCTCTCCCCAAAGAGAGGCGCGCTGGATGCGCACGGCGGCGGCGCGGGCCTCGATGCCGGAAGCGGAGAGCTCATGGGTCAGATACTCCGGCGAGATGCGCCCGACGACCTCGCGCACGGCGGGATCCGTCCAGGGCTGATGTCTGTCTATCTTCTGGATATGCGCGTAGCTGAAGGCAAAGCGCTCAAAGTACTCCTCGGGCAGGTCGGTCGGGATAAAGCCCGTATGCGTGCGGACGTATTCCCCCGAAACAGACTGATGCAGGTGCATCGCGCGTACGCTCTCCGCGAGCTTTCCGTGCGCGTCCAGCATGTCGAGGATGAACCTCGCGCCTTCGGCCTGCGTCCTTATGGCGGTATTCGCGTTCATGAGGTGCCCCGTATCGAGCAGGACGCCCTTGTCGGCATATTCGATCGCGTCGAGCAGGTGGGCGGTCATCTCCGGGCGAGTGAACGTGAGGCCCGGCCACCACTGGTTCTCGACGAAGACGGCAAAGGGGAAGCTTTTCCCCTGACAGAGCATATTGATGAGCTCCGCCGCCGCGTCTATGACCTCCTCGTCCGTGTGGAGCCACTCATACGTATAGCCCTCCTCGACGGAGACGTCGGAGACGTGGAAGACGACGTATTTCGCCCCGACGGAGGCCGCGCGCTCCATGTCGGCGGCATACTGGGCGACGAGCTCGGAGCGGTCGCCGCCGTAAAAGGCGCGCCACTTCTCCTCCGAGCCGAATTTTCTCTCGAGCGCGGCGAGGTCGCCGTTCCAGAGGTCTATCCAGTCGGGATAAAAGACGAGATGGTAGCCCACGCAGTCCGGGCACGGCAGCTCGGCGGGGAGGTCTTCCCCGCTCCAGATGAGCTCGGCGCCGTCGCAGCCGAGGGCCCGTATCTCCCGCTCGGCGTCGCCCTTATAGGCCGCTATCTCCGAAGCGGGAAGCGATATGAGTTCTTTCATTATCCCGCCTCCCTCCGCGTTATCTCTCCTGCTTGAACGTGATGATGAAGGCGCCCTTTATCTGGGAAGAGGTCGCCATATAGTCGTAGGTAGCGAGCTCCCAGCCCTCGGCGGCTCTCCTGTTGAGCAGCTCGTCGAGCGCGGCGGCGTCGCCGTCGTTGGCCTTGTCGGAAAAGAACTTCGCGCTGACCTTCAGTATCTCCGTCTTGTAAACGGTCATGCCTCTTCCTCCTCAAGCCCGCTCCGCGCGGGCGATATTAGAAATATTATACATCATCGGCATGGTCTTTTCAATGCCGGGAAAAAGCAAAAAGCCCCGCGTCTTATCCGACGCGGGGCTTTTTCTCAATGAGTTCACGCGGCCTTGAGCTCGTCGTTCTTGCCTCTGTCGGGGAGGATGAGGCTGAAGATTATCGTCGTTACGAAGGCGACGACGACGGCTGCGTAGGTCTCCGTGATGGCGAAGCTGCCAATGACGATGGGGTATCTGCCCGTCGCGAGCTTGATGGCGACCCAGGCGACCGCTACGACCGCGGTCAGGATCATGCTGCATATCGCGCCCTTCTGGCTGGAACGCTTCCAGTAGATGCCGAGCAGGACGACGATGAACAGCGCGCCGCGCAGCGAATAGGCCGCGTAGACAAGTTCGAGGACGGTGGACGCCTTCCAGAGGAGGATGGCGCCGACGCAGCAGATGACGCCGGAGAGCGCCGTCGTGATGCGGCCCATCTTCAGGACCTTTTCATCGCTGGCTTCCGGATGCAGGACGCGCTGATAGACATCGCGCGTGACCATCGTGCCGGAGGCGAGGATGATGGGGCTGACCGTGGAGAGCACGGCGGCGAGAATGGCCGCCATGACGAGACCGCCCGCGAGAGGCGGCATGCCGTGGAGCATCAGCTGAGGCAGCGCGCTCTTGGCGGCGACGGCCTTTTCAACGCCGGGCAGGAGCGTCCCGTTTTCATACATGACGCGGGCGGCCATGCCGAGGGCGGCGGTGAAGAAGCCGAAGGGAGCGGCAACGAACGCCGTTATGATGCAGGCCTTGCGGGCCTGGGAGGCGCTCTTGGCCGAGAGGACGGGCTGCAGGCCGGCCTGCGCCGTGCAGGCGCCGAGCAGAGACGCGATTATCCAGCTCGAGACCTTGCTGCCGCCGATGGAGAACATGTTCCAGAAGCTCTTCTCGCCCTCCATGTTGCCGAGGGCGGTGATGCCCTCGCTGAAGCCCTTGAAGCCGCCCGCGCCGACGATGGCGATGACCATCGCGACGATGACGCCGACGTACATGACGATAAGGTGCAGCACGTTCGTCGAGGCGACGGCGTTCATGCCGCCGGCCAGAGTATAGATGATGAAGATGACGGCGAAGGCGACGCAGGATATCCAGAACGGGATGCCCAGTAGGTTTTCGCCGAGCTTGCCGGCGGCTATCATCTGGGAAAGGCCGACGGCCAGCATGACTATCGTAAGTATGATGCAGGAGACGGTTCTGGCGTTGACACCGAAGAACTTCTCGATGATGCCGGGGACGGTGCCCGTCTCAAGAGATCTGAAAAGCTTTGCAAACAGCAGACCCAGGAACAGGACTCCGATGCCGTTGGCGATAGTATACCACCAGCCGGAGAGGCCGTAGAGAAAGCCGTATTCGGAGACTCCGGTCGTGGCGGTGCCGCCGAGCCATTCTCCCGTTGATGCGCAGACGATGGCGAAGGTGCTCAGCGCGACGCCCGTGAAGGCGGCGGCGCTCTTGGTCTTGCGGCTGGACATGAGTCCGATGAAGACCGTTACCGCGAAATAGATAACGATGATTATCGTTATCAGTATCTGATTTCTGTCCATTTGGATCAACACACTCTTTTACTTCTAATTTATTCAGCCCGCCCGCCGCGCCGCGCGCGGCGGGACGGACTTTTTTATTCAGAAGGACATGACCTTGACGTTGTCGGGGATGATGAGCTTCGCGCCTGTCTTGGCGACGACCTCCTCGACGGTCGTGTTCTCGGAGATCTCCTCAAGGACGGGGCCCTCGGGAGTGATGTGGATGACGGCCAGCTCGGTGACGACGTAATCGACGACTCTCCAGCCGGTCAGGGGCATCTCGGTCTTCTGGACGATCTTGGGATTGCCCTTCTTGTCGCAGTGCATGGTCATGACGATGGTGATCTTGGAGCCGCTGACCAGGTCCATGGCTCCGCCCATGCCGGCGGCGGCCTTGCCCGGGATCATCCAGTTGGCGAGGCTGCCCTCGGCGTCGACCTCGTAGGCTCCGAGGACGGTGATGTCCACGTGGCCTCCGCGGATGTAGCCGAAGGATGTGAAGCTGTCGAAGCAGCAGCCGCCGACGCGCAGCTTGGAGGGGTTGCCGCCCGCATCGACTATGTCGACGGGGAACTCGTCGCCCTCGCCGGGAGCTCCGGCAAGGCCGATGGCGCCGTTCTCGGTATCGACCCAGACGTCAACGCCGTCGGGCAGGAAGTCGAGACACTGAGTCGGCATGCCGATGCCGAGGTTGACTATATTGCCGTCCCGGAAGAACTGAGCCGTACGGCAGGCGATCATTTCTCTCTCGTTAGTCGGTTTTCTCATGTGTCAGTCCTCCATATTCGCCTGGACGACCAGATCTACGAGGGCGCCCGGAGTCATGATCTCGTCGGGATCCAGCTCGCCGACCTCGACGATATGCTCGGCCTCGACGATGACGAAGTCGGCCGCGGTCGCAAAGGTCTGGTTGAAGTTGCGCGCGGTGCGGTGATATACGACGTTGCCCATCTTGTCGGCCTTGTAGGCGTGGACGAAGCAAACGTCGGCGTGAAGCGGCAGCTCGAGGATATAGCGGGCGCCGTTCTGGGGCTCGTCGGGCTCGACGAACTTATACTTGCCGGCAGCCGCATCCCACTCGAGGAGCTGCTTGCCGTCCTGCATCGGGGTATGGACGCCCGTCGGGGTCAGGATGCCGCCGATGCCGGCGCCGCCGGCGCGGACCTTCTCGCAAAGGGAGCCCTGCGGG